>JASHRR010000879.1 GCA_030037185.1 Xanthobacteraceae bacterium
AGTTACGCAACCGCCGTATGGACCGGCGTTACTCGTGACACAGGGCCCCACGGCTGCCGAGTTGAGCGACGCGACAGGTCATCAGCAATCACACCGGACGTGCTGCCAACGTAGTCGCAAGAACAGCCCTTGACCCATAGCGGCTGTTCGGCGGGTGAGGACGGCCCAATGGCCAAGCTGTTCGGCGTGACCTACGCGCCCATCAACGTCGAAGATTTCGGCCTCGTGCGGCAGGAGAAGCCCGACGCGCACGCGCTAGCCGCTGCCCGCGGCAGCAGGAACGAGCGCACAAACAAGGATATCCCGAGGTTGCAGATGTCCGCCCAGTTTGGCTAGCCGAGGTCTCGAAGAAGCCGGCCGTAACCTTCCACACGAACTTGATGTTTGAGGATCTGCAGCGCCTTCTATAAGGAAGCTTGCAAGCTGGAGATGACGAATGTGCCAGGCTCCTTCTCGAGCGGTTCGACGATCCGACGCACGGCTTGGCGCCCAGAAGGTACAGTGCGTCTGCGCACCCGGCTTCCTCGGATGGTCGTTTTCCAAGCTCCCAACTCGTTTGCAGGGGCGTTAGGCTAGGCTGGGTCGGCATAGTCGACACCTGAGCCTCGTATGCTCAATATTTCAAATCCGGATTTTTCCAGGAAGCCTTGACCAGTGTTGACGTTATCCGCAAACGGCGTCGAAACTTCATGACTCCGTATTTTTGCGGGAGGTTCAATTGCCGCAGCCTGGGCGGCAAATGCCCTTCTGTGCCCGACGCGCGTTCGATCTTCTCCACAATGCTCTTGCCGCCACCGTGGCCCGGCACTGCGACCGTCGGCGAGCCGCCGAAAACGATGCAATCCGGTCTTTGCCGAGTTCTGCTGCGGCCTTCTCCGCTAAGGCGGCGTTGACTTCCTCAACGGTGACGTCCTTTGGTTCGAGGCAGATCCGCACCAACGTAACGCCGGGCGGCGCCATGCGGTAGAACTGGCCCGAGAGCGTTTCATTGATGATGCCCGGAGACAATAGCCGACGCCTCCGATGCCCGTATCCTTTTTTCAGAAGTTCCTGATAATCCGCGGCCCTTCTCATTTCCGATTCCTTGCGCTGCTATCGGCGGCGGCGCTTCCTCCCAGTCCGGACCGTCGGGCCGCGCTGCCGGCGCTTGCGCTTGCGCGTAGATGTGCTTTGGTGCGTGGCAAGGCCAAGTACTGCTGCCCCTCCAATGTGACCGATACACAAAAAAAGCGGGTCTGCATCACCGCTTGGCGATGCCGCAGAATCGCGCGAGATCGCAAGCGAGGTCGAGCAGTGCCTCGTCGGCGCCGGCCCATCCGACGAACGAGAGCCCGGCCGGACAGCCGGCGACAGTGCCGGCGGGAATCGTGACCTGAGGCAGACCGGAGAGACCGGAAATGCAGGTGAGCCGCATCACGCGCGCTCGGAACGGATCATGTGCCGCAGCCGGGAGATCGATCGGCGGTGCGATGCACGGCGCGGTCGGGAGCGCCATGACGGTGCCAGGCGGGATCAGGGCGCGAATGTGGTCGCCCGCCGCCGCCATGACCGTGCGCGCTGCTGCTGCGGCATCTTCCGAAACCGTCGCCGCATAGGCAATGCGTCCGGCAATGCCAGGACCGATTTGGGGTTTTTCCGCAGTAATAAAGGCGCCGAAACTTTGCCACGCCTCGTGAGCCTGGATCACCCGGAAAGCCTCACGCCAGCCGTCGAGACCGTGGGGCGCGATTTGCAATTCCTGGCGTTGAGGAAAAACCGCGGCGGCACGATCGAGGACCTCGCGCCCGAGTGCCGCGACCTCATCGTCCGCTGCAGCGAATGCGTCCGCAGCAACCATCAGCGTTGCGAGCGTCGCCTCAACGCGCCCTCGTTCGAGGAGCACGCCGCCGACGCGGCGGAATACGCCGGGCGTCGCCGCGAACCACCCAACTACGTCGAAGGATGGCGCTATCGCGACGGCGCCCGTGAGATCAATCCGGCCGAGGGTTGGCCTGATGCCGTAGAGGCCGCAGAACGCAGCCGGAATCCGAACCGAGCCGCCGGTGTCACTGCCGAGTGCAAAGTCGCATACGCCCGCAGCAGCAGCTGCGGCCGATCCGCTCGACGATCCGCCCGGCATTCGTCCGGGGGCCCGCAGGTTTGCCGGGGTCCCGTAATGGACGTTGATCCCGGTGACGCTATAGAGCATTTCCTCGCAGATGGTCTTTCCGATCACGGTCGCCCCCGCCGCGAGGAGCTTGTCGATCACCGCGGCATTGCAGGTCGCCGGCGCCTGGGCGACAAGCCATGTCGGGTTACCAAGGCCCGTCCTGGTGCCGGCAATGTCGTACATGTCCTTGACCGCGACTGTCAGCCCGGCGAGCGGACCGAAGCTCGCCCCACGTAATGGGGCTACAAGATCGTGGGGAACGAAAAACGCGCCGGCACGGGGACGTAACGCTTCTGGCATGTGAGACCTTAACAGGAAAAGCGGTGGGCGACGCAATCCGGGGGGCCGCCTGCGACGCGAGCAGGGATTCGGCGCAGACCTACTGTGGCTTTCCGCGCCGAATTGCCCACCCCCGCCAGTCGCGGAGCGCACTCCGGGCTTGGCGACCCACGCTCACAACCCGAACACGAACAACATCGGCTGATTGCGTTGTTCCTTCAGTTCAGGGAAGTTGGCGTGCTTGCCGAGTGCGATCCGGCTGAGGCCGGTGAGGATTGCCACATATTGCTTGCCATTGACCTCGTAGGTCATTGGCGGGGCGTTGAACCCGATCCCGACATTGATCTTCCACATAGGTTCAAGGCTTGTATCGTCGAGAGCCATGAAGGTTCCGTCGGTGAAGCCAGTGAATAATAGGCCCCCGGCGGTCACCAAGGTGCCGCTGTAGTTCGGGTATGGCACATGGGTGCGCGCCTTGCGTTGGCCGGTGATCGGGTCATAGGCCAGGATGTCCGTTTCGGCGCGTTCGATCTGCCGCGACCTGCCGCCGAGCATCGCGATGCCACGATCGCCGGCGATCCTCACGCTCAGCTTTGGGTCCCGTGTGACCTCGGCGCAAGCAGTGAGCGCCGGAATATAGAGTAGTTTCGTCCGCTGGCTGTAGGATGACGGCCAGAAATTGTTGCCGCCCGACGGACCAGGGCACATTCTCTTAGTCGGAGCGCCGGGCGCTGGGGCCGCGACATTCGCATAGAGCTGTATGTCCCGGCCGGGATCGTAGTCGACGGGCTTGCCGGTCTTCGGGTCAATACCCTTCGTCCAATTGATGTTGTCGAGATAAGGCTTGGCCAGCACGATCTGCCCGTTCGCCCGCTCCATCGTATACAGAAAACCGTTGCGGGCGGAGTGGGTGATGAGCTTGCGCGTTTCCCCGTTGATTTGGTCGTCGATCAATATGTGCGAGCCAATCTCATCATAATCCCAGGGATCACCGGGCGTGAACTGAAAATACCAGTTCATCTTGCCGATCTCGGGATTCCAAGAAATGACGCTATTGGTATAGAGGTTGTCCCCGGGCCGGTAATAGGCGTCGAACATGGGAACGGGATTGCCAGTGCCCCAAATGATCTGGTCACTTATGGGATCATAGCTGCCGGTCACCCACATCGCACCGCCGCCGGTTTGCCATGCGACTTGACCCTTGTCCTTCCAAGTCTCGCTGCCGGGCTCGCCGGGTGCTGGGACCGCATATCTGCGCCATAGCAGCTTACCGGTTGCTGCGTCGAGACCGGCAATGTAGTCGCGCACACCGCGGTCACCCCCGGCGGCGCCGACAATGATCTTGTCTTTGACTGCCAGCGGCGCTGCCGTCAGTTGGACATCCTCCTGTCCCTCGGACAAGTTGGAATCCCAAGCGACCCGGCCATCATCCTTGTTGGTGGCGATCACGCGCGGCGGGTAGCTTGCGGTTGAAATGACGTAGTTGCCCCACAAGGCGGCGCCACGATTGGAGAGCGGCAATTTCTCCTGTTTGGGGTCCATGCGCCAGAGGATCCGGCCCATGTCGCCCGAGCGCACGTCTATTTTGTAGACGATGCCCCACAGATCGACGACGTACATGAACCCATCCTCGACTAGCGGAGTGGCCTGAAGGTTTTCGTTGACCGAGGTTCCCCCAAGCGCAACAGAAAAGGCGAGCTTCAGGTTTTTGACGTTTGCAGTGTCGATTTGGGCGAGTGGGGAGTAGCGCTGCGAATCGTAGCTGCGATGGTTCATCAGCCAGTTCTGCGGCTCCCTGTCGACATTGACGAGGCGATCGGGAGTGACGTCCGCAGCCATTGCAGGCCAAGCTAATATGCAGCCTGTGAGAAATGCAGTGTGGAACGTAACCTTTGATCCTGCCATGAATGCCTCCCTTTTGCGATCGCGCACCGCTTTGCTGCGACCGCGCTTGGCGATAGCCTAGATTATCTGAAAGGCGGTGTCTCAGGGGCACGCAACCGCGCTCGCCGTCAAGACCGCCGGTTGTTCCCCCGCTTGGCTGCGACCGAAACGCCATCAGCAACGACAGGCTTGGACGGTGGCTCAAACTCGCGGTCATTGGCCTCGGAGCAAATTTTTGACGATGGTTTTCAAGCGCAAGACCCGGATATTTGCGCATGTCTGGTATTCGCGAACCACGGTCGCGTATGTGTATGCCGAGTCGCGGGAGTCGGCATTCCCGGACGACGTGCTGGATAATGTACTGGAGGGGTTCACCGTACTCGTCTCGGATTTCCATCTCGCGTATGATTGCGTACCGTGCGAGGAGGTGCTCAGCCGGATAGTCGGGCGTCGTGATCTCAGCCAAGTCGCGCCGGTCGAACAGCGAGAGCTCGATCGCGCGCGCCTCGGCGAGGCCCTGCATCGCGGGCGCTCGCAGGGCGGTGATCCAGTCGAGCCCCGGCTTGACGGTCTCCTCGAGGCGCGCTTGCGCGATCATGCCGCGATCACCGATCAGCACCATCGGTCAAGCGTGAACGCTGCTTGAGCTTGTTGACTTGGCTCGCCAGCCTCGACGGATCGCCAGTACTGCCTGCGAACACTTCGACGCAACCGAACAGCGTTCGGCCGTGCACAACAGACCGAACACGATCTCAAGCTGGCCGGCCTTTGCCGTCGGGGTTGCAGCCCCTTACTCGGAAAGTAACCTCCCTGATTTGCCGGCGACCCCTGACTGAGAACGTGCTCGCGGGCGACGGGCGAAAAAGAGCCGGTTTCACGACCCGGGCCAAGACACAAAGCGCGCCCAGCAGGTCCATCGATTATCCCGCAAAACGAAAGACCTATTAAAGAAAAGCGGGATTATCGTGCTGAGGTAGGAGACGTATCTCGATGACGGTCATTGCGCGCGTCTGTCTTGACGCCCGCCTAACAAGGAGCGTCATCATGCTTGAGAACGTTCTGGAAAGGGGTGAATCGGCACCCCTGGAGGCCGAAAGCCCGCAATCCGTTGCGGTCCTGCCGCATGAACTCACCCGGTCCCGCCGGGACGGGGCGCGCCAGGCGGGTGCGGCGGCGCTTTTGCTCAAGCGCGCCCCCAGTCAGCCTTCATCGCCGACCGATCGGCGCGAAGGGCGGCCGACCGACATAAAGCAGCAGAGCCGCAGCCTGCTACGTCGTCGGCCGGTTGTTTCCACCATCGGCGCATTTCTCCTCGCCTCAATCATCGGCGCGGGCTATGTGGATGTCGACTACATCCGGCATTTCGAGTCGACCGACGACGCCTTCATCGCGGCGCGGCAGTCCTCACTGGCCCCGAAAGTATCCGGCTACATCACCGCCGTCCCCGTCACCGACAATGAGCACGTGGCCGCCGGCGATGTGATCGCCCACATCGATGACCGCGACTATCGGATCGCCCTGCAGCAGGCGCAGGCACAAGTCTCGGCCGCGCGGGCCAGCATCGAGGACATCGATGCGCAGCTTGACGTGCAGCAGGCACAAATCAGCGCCAACCAGGCGAAGGTGGATCAGGTGCAGGCGGGGCTGGTGTTCGCGGAACAGCAGGCGGCGCGTTACGAACACCTGGGGCAAACGGGCTTTGGCACCGTACAGAATGCCCAGCAATATACCTCGCAACTGCATCAGCAGCAGGCCTCACTGCAGAGTGCAAAGGCGACCCTCAAACTGGCACAGCGTCAAATTGAGGCGCTGATGGCACAGCGCGACAGCGCGGCTGCGAGCCTCGCGCAAGCCGAGGCCCAGCGCGACCAGGCGCAGCTCAATCTTTCCTACACCACGGTTGCGGCGGCCCAATCAGGGCGCGTGGTCAACCTGGGCGCTGCCGTCGGTCAATTCACGCAGCCGGGCGGGAGCCTAGCGATGTTCGTGCCGGATCAAATCTGGGTTACGGCGAACTTCAAGGAAATCCAGCTCGATCACATCCGGCCCGGAGCTTTGGTGACGCTGCAGATCGACGCCTATCCGGGACGCGTGATTCGCGGCCATGTTGACAGCGTTCAGCCCGGATCCGGCACCGCGTTCTCGCTGCTGCCGGCCCAGAATGCGACCGGCAACTACGTCAAGATCGTCCAGCGGGTGCCGGTCAAGATCATCATCGACAATCCGCCGACCGACGTCGCGCTCGGCCCGGGCATGTCGGTGGTTCCGACCGTGCGGATCGACCCGTCGCCGTCCATCTACGAGACGCTGGGGAGGTACCTATGAGCACCGCTGCAATGACGTCCGACGCTGCCGCTGCAGCGAGCAGGCCCGCAGCCAATCCGTGGCTCATCGCCGTGGTCGTCGCGCTCGCGAGCTTCATGGAGGTGCTCGA
>JASHRR010000880.1 GCA_030037185.1 Xanthobacteraceae bacterium
GGCGCCGCGGTGAGCTGGAGGTCGGGCTGGCCGTCGGCCATGTTGGTTTCCCAGACGACCTTGCCGGTCTCCTTGTCGGTGGCAATGACGCGTGCCGGATAGCTGGCGACGCTGATGACCAAATTTCCCCACAACGCCGCTCCGCGGTTCGCGAACGGCGTCTTCTCCTGCCCGGGATCCATGCGCCACACGATCCGGCCCATGTCGCCCGAACGCCCGTCGATCTTGTAGACCACGCCCCATTGATCGACGACGTAGAGAAACCCGTCGTCGGCGAGCGGGGTCGCTTCGAGATTCTCGTTTGCGGCCGTGCCGCCGATCGCAACCGCGTAGGCCAGCCTCAGACGCTTGATATTGGACGTGTTGATGCGATCGAGCGGCGAATAGCGCTGCGCGTCGTAGGTGCGGTGATTGATCAGCCAGTTGCCCGGCTCCGGGTTGACAAGCCGCGCCGGCGTCACCTCCGCCGCGACGGCCGGAGCGATTGCGAACAGTATGGCGCCTGCGAGCAAGACGGTGCGCAGGGAACCGTGGTGATACAGAGGCATCTCTTTTCTCTCCCTCGGATTGTGGTCGATGTTGTTGTGAGGCGATGTGCGGCGCGCCATCTTTTCGGCGTCATGGGCGCGCTGTCGTCGCGGCAGCTACGTGTTCCCCCATGCAAGGCGTGGATCGCCGGCACAAGACGCCGAACAAGCGGATCAACATAGCCGAAATCCGCCGAATGCAGGAAAGCTCGTGGAATTGCGCTATCGTCGCGTTGAGCGACAGCCATCGAGCGCCGATAACCCGAACCCGCTTGCCGCGATCATGCCTCGAAAGGCATCCCTATTGCTCCCAGATGGGCGCGGCTCTGCCGCTCCGGCACGATGGTGTCGATGCCGTTTCGACCGGGAATATGCAACCTCGGCCATTTGGAAGGAGACGCAACGCCCAACGACAATCCATTCATCTAACCAGCCGGAATCCACGTGCTCGACCCTGTAGAGCGCGCTGGGCTCGATGCGCCGCGCAGGGCTGCAGCATTTTGCGATCCGGTGGGCTGTTCTGGATTTGCTTGAGCGCGCCTTCGAATTCCGACTTGGCGGCGCGCTTATCGTGGGCTTCGAAGGCCGTCTGGTTGCGCCAGCCTTCGATGATGACGAAGCGATTGGGGCGGCTCGTCTCCGGCAGGACCGTGAACTCCAGATTGGCGCCTTCGCGGCGGCTCTGGTCGCGATATTTCTTGATGAGTTCAAGGCCTTGCGGCACGGCGCCCGCACCGACATCGAGATAAGTCACGGCAAAAACCGCGTCGGCGCCGCTTTGGGCTCGCCCGGCCGGCGCGACCGCGACGGCGGCTGCGAAAATGAGGGAGCCGGCGGCAAGACACCCGCACGCACTCCCCCGCGATCACGGGGGAGGCGGGGGACCAACGAACGCTCGTCGGCCGCTTCGAAATCGCTGTCATCGCAACGTCCTTCGGCCGGGTCTTTAGTCGATCGGCACATCGAGGCGATCGTCGAACGGCGAGCCGAGCAGCGGCCCACGGTGTCGGGAAACTGGCACGCATAGGCGGAGCTTTCATAGGCGTCGAACGCCTTGCGATCGCGCCAGGCGGCGAGGAACGTGGTATGGTTCTGCGGCCGCTTGACCGATTTCACCACATCGTAGCGCAGGTTGCCTTCGCCTTTGCGCGCGACTTCCGCCACGGCCTTGGCGGCCGCGAGAGTCTACTCAAGGCCAGGCGGAAACACGTCAAGATGCAAATGCATATAGACGGTGTCCGGGCCTGTTGCCGCCGTGATGGCCCGACCGCGATCGCCTGGTATTCTCGGCGATCGTAGGGAACGCCGGCGATGGGCTTGAGCTTCTCACGCAACGCGACGCTATGGGCGGTCTTTTCGTTGACCTCGTACGCCGCGCGGTCCTTGCAGCCCTCCTAGATCAAGAAGCGACTGGGCCAATCGACCTCCTGCAGCAGCCTGACCGCCATGTTGCCGGGCTGTTTGAGCGCGTCGTCGCGATATTGGCGGAGCAGCGCCACCCCTTGTGCTGCCGAGCCCGCCGCGACCTCGAGCGCGGGCTGCGCTCGGGCCGCCGAAGGGGCCGCGACCGCAGGAAGGCCGCAACAGAGCCGTCAAAACGCGTCCTAACAGGATGCGTCGAGGGACGACATCGAGCGGCGCTTGAGGCCGCTTGCGAACGGCAATCATAGTGTTTCCTCCAGCGCCAAACGGGCTCTCGAAGGGGAGAATCTCAAACCCTTCCAGTTCGAGGGCGGCTTTGAATAGATTTAGATAGCCTACGCAGGTTGACTTATGTTGGATAGAGGCGGCACGGCCTGCGAGGGCTGATTTCCGGATCGCAATCTGGCAATCGAAATGGAGATACGAACATGACGGCACATCCGACACCTGAGAACAAGGACACCAAAGACCCCGGCGTGTCGCGCCGCGTCTTCATCATGGCGTCGGCGGCGGCCGGGCTTGCGCTCTCGCCAAAAGCCGCACACGCCGCCGTCGTGCGCACCGATCTTGCGAGCCTTCCCGCCTATGGCAACGGCACGCTGCCGGCCGGTATCCGTTCCCGCGCGGTCACGGGTGTCAACGGCTTGACAGTGCATATGCTGGAGGCCGGGTTCGAGGAATCCGGCCGGCCAGCAGTGGTGCTGCTGCATGGCTTCCCGGAACTCGCCTATAGCTGGCGCAAGGTGATGCCGCCGCTGGCTGCAGCCGGTTATCACGTGATCGCGCCCGACCAGCGCGGCTACGGGCGCACCACCGGGTGGGACGATTCCTATGACGCCGATCCGGATTCGTTTCGCACGCTCAACATGGTGCGAGATGTGATCTCCCTCGTCTATGCGCTCGGCTACAAGCAGGTGGACGCAATCGTCGGACACGATGCGGGCGCGCCGGTCGCGGCGTGGTCGGCGCTCATTCGGCCCGATATCTTCCGCTCGCTGGCGCTGATGAGTTCGCCCTTCGCGGGTGCACCGAGCCTGCCGTTCAACACGGCAAACGGCGCCCCACCGCCGCGCCCGTCTCTGAGCGACGACGAGCTCGATGCCGAGTTGGCAAAGCTCGACCGGCCGCGTAAGTATTACCAGAACTATCAGCGCACCCGCGGAGCCAACGAAAACATGCTGCACGCCCCGCAGGGCCTGCATGCCTTCTTGCGCGCCTATTACCACTACAAGAGTGCTGATTGGAAAGGCAATAAGCCGTTTCCGCTCAAGGCGCGCACTGCTGAGGAAATGTCAAAGATTCCCACCTACTACGTGATGGACAAGGACAAGGGGATGGCGGAGACGGTGGCGGCCGAGATGCCGTCCGCAGCGGAAATCGCAGCATGCAAGTGGCTAACCGACGCCGAACTCGACGTCTATGTGACGGAATACAGCCGCACCGGTTTCACCGGCGCCCTGCAAGGTTATCGGGTCCGGCGCGGCAGCGATCCCAAGACCATTGCAGAGTTGCAGACCTTCTCGGGCCGCACAATCGACGTGCCGTCGATCTTCGTCGCCGGCAAGAGCGACTGGGGCGTATATCAGACGCCGGGCGCTGCGGAAACAATGCAGAAGAGCGCCTGCACGCGGATGGTCGGCTTTCATCTGCTCGACGGCGCCGGACATTGGGTTCAACAGGAACAGCCCGAGCAGGTGCGCGAATTGCTCATCGCCTTCCTGCGCGATCAGCGAGCAGCCTCGGCCAAGCCCTGAAGGTCGAATCGTTAATCCAAGTCCACGCCTGCAGCCGGTGGAGCCGCCGGTCCGGCCTGCGGCCAGCCCGACGGCGCGGTCATCTCGCCGATCTCCCGGCGTCGGCGATCCGTGCGTTCTCGATGCGATAGAGCATGAACTTGTCGCCCGCGAAAACCGGTGCCAGGTGCACCGGATCGGGATTTTCAAAACGGGCGTCGGTAAAGAGCACGTAGAGGTAATCGTAGTCCGTGGACCAGCGCCGCCAATAGTCGTCGCCGCTCGGACCCCGCTCGGCGACATGCAGCACGCTTTCGATGGTTGGCGGGGTGCCGTCCTGGGTGTCGACGCGGTCCCGATAATCGGCACGGACGTGCAGAATCTGCTTGCCCACCACGGTAAACACCGTCGTCACCAGGGCGGATCGCTCGATGACGGCGAGACAGGCGGCGTGGACGAGGCCGAGATTGCGTACATCATCGCCGCCGTCGGGATCCGCATAGGCGACCATGACCTTGGCGCCGCGGTCAATCAGATCGACCGACTCGCGAAACAAGGCGGCGCCCGGCGACAGCGCGGCCCAGACGGTCTCGACTTCCAAGACGCGAACGGCCAGAGGCAGGAACAGAATCGCTACCGCGCCTTGTCTCACGAGGGCATGGTGCCGGCCGAGGCCGCGAAGATCGAGGCGGCGGAGATCGAGATGGGTGCACGCGATCACCATGAAGGCAAGCGAGATCGGCAACCGCTGATCGGCCATGTAGGTATCGAAGGCGACGCG
Organism: Xanthobacteraceae bacterium; assembly: GCA_030037185.1. The sequence continues at coordinate 4,464 of JASHRR010000880.1, forward strand.
TGGCAACGCCGCATACACAGTGGCGCCGACGGCAAGCAGCACAAATCCGAAGGGGTGGAACCGCAGCGCACGATGGTAAAGCGCGAAGCCGACCACGATCGCCATGACCGCCGCAAGCAGCCAGGCCACGGCGCCGGAGTAGACATTGATGATATAGAGGAGTCCGTCGATCTTGCCGGCCCACTCAAAGCTGATGTCGCTGCGCAGGCCCCAGGTGGGGCTCATCATCAGCAACGGCAGCACCGGGAGGAACGGAAGCCCGGCCGCAGCGAAATCGATCAGCCGGGCCGCCGCCCTGCCCGCCCTCCCCCGCATGCGGGGGACGGTCAGGGAGGGGGAAAACCACAGCCGGTGCAACTCGAACGCCAAGAGACCCAGCCCATAGGCGCCGAGCGCATACAAGTGGCAAAAAAACAGGGCGGCAACGAACGCCGCCGAGACCACCAGCCGCAATACCAAATGGCGTTCGCGCAATGCGATCCAGGCCACCAGCGCCCACAGCGAAAGCCCGATGCCGGTCACATAATTCATGGTGCCGACGAGAAAGACGTAATTGTAAAGCAGCGCAAACGCGGCCAGCGGCAGCACCGACCAACGGCCATGCAGCTGCCGGTTGAGCGCGAAGGTGCCCGACATGATCAAAACGAAGCTCGCGATCATGTATGCCTGCCCCGCCGTATAGATGCTCATGACCCGCACCAGGACAGGGAGGATCAGGTCCATCATCAGGTTGGGGATGACCTCCCAATTCACCTGATAGAAACGGGCGAGGTCGGAGTCGCGGCCGATCGTGGCGATCACGTGCATGCGCGACAGATGATTGATGTAGTCCGAGATCGGCGGCAACGGATGAAGCAGAACCGGAACGGCTGCGATGAAGGCGAATAGAACGAACAAGGCGGCAATCTGCCGGCCCGAGAATTCGAGGATCGGTGATTCAACACGGTCACATACGGTCGGCAGCTGCGGCCGCCGCGAGGCCGAATCCGCCCTCAGCGTGCCAGTGTCAACGGTGTCAAATGCATCGGTGCCAAAGGTACGAACGTCAAAGGAATGCGCGTAGTCGACCATCGTCGCTGATTTCCAATAGAACGCACGCCCGCACCCCCTTTCGGGGTCAAGGAAAGGGCCGGACCGATTTTGAAAGAATTCCCCCAGGACAACCGCCTGCATAACTGCCTCATTCAAACTGAACGCAGGATGAATGCACGGGCCAGGGCGGATCTCACGATCTTGATCGCATTTGAGAGAGAGCGACGATGTCCGATTTCCAGCGCAACAGGCGCAATGACGTCGCGTGCTGCGACTTGGCGTCTACAAAGTGTCGGCGAACCGACCAAATGGACGCCAAGGTGTCGCCCGAATTGCAAACAAAATCGCCACACCCCACGCCGCAAGTGTTACCGGCGCCGCGCCCCTAAACGGCCGGCAGCACCAGCTCCGCCCGTAGCCCGCCAATGGGCGCGTTGCCGAGCTGCAGACTGCCGCCGTAAAGGGCCGCGAGTTCCAGCACGATGGAAAGGCCAAGTCCGGAGCCCGGTTTGGTTTCATCGAGCCGACGGCCGCGCCGCGCCACCTGTTCGCGCTGCGCCGGGCCAAGGCCAGGGCCATCGTCGTCGATGATGATGCGCACGGTGGGGGCGCCATCGTAACGCTCGGCCACCACCTCGACGCTCACCCGCATCTGCGCCCACTTGCAGGCGTTATCGACGAGATTGCCAACCATCTCCTCCAGATCCTGGCGCTCGCCGTGGAAGCGCACGTCGGCGGGCGCGTCGAGATCGATAACGATGCCGCGGCTTTGATGGATCTTCTCCATCGTGCGGGTCAGTGCAGTCACGATCGGCACGACACTGGTGATGCCGCCGACCACCTTGAGCCCCGCCGCGAGCCTAGCGCGCTCCAGATGCCGGGCGATCTGGTCGCGCATGATGTTGGCCTGTTCGGTCACCTTGGCGGCAAGCGGGTCATCGCGCCCGGCGGCCTCATTGACCACGACGGAGAGTGGCGTCTTGAGTGCATGAGCGAGATTGCCGACGTGGGTGCGGGCGCGCTCGACGATCTCGCGGTTGGCATCGAGCAGCGCGTTGGTCTCGCGGGCCAGCGGCGCAATCTCGACCGGGAACCGGCCGTCGAGACGTTCGGCCGTGCCGGCCCGGATCGCCGCGAGCGCCTCGGAAATCCGCTTGAGCGGCGCGAGGCCGAACCGCACCTGGAACACGGTGATGAGAAGGAGGACAGCGGCGAGCGTCCCGAAGGTGACGAGCAGCGCGCGGTCGAACGCGCGCATCTCGTCGTCGATCTCCTGAGGGTCGCCCGCAACCAGGATCAGGTATCGGCCGTCTTCGCCCAGATCGACGGTACGTTCGATCAGGCGCAGCCGCTGCTCCTCGGGCCCGATCGCGTAGCCATGCCGGGCGCCGTCGGCGCTCGTCGTCGCGTCCTCGTCGCGCAGCCGGGTGAGCGTCGTATCCCAAAGCGAGCGCGAGGAGCGAACCTCGGTCTTCGGCACGTCAAGCGTCGTAATCTGCCAGTACCATCCCGACAACGGCAGATCGAACAACGGCTCGCCGAGCGTCGGCGTCCCGCGGTCGGAGGACTGCTCTGGCGCCGCCACGTCGGCCACCAGCGTGCTCAAGTAGACACTGAGGCGGCGGTCGAAGGAGCGCTCCACGGCGTCGTGGTAGATGGACGACAGGATGATGCCGGTCGCGACAAGGATGACGACCGTCCAGGCGGTGGCGGACAGGAACAGACGCAGCGCAAGCGAGTTAGCGCGCATTCGGGCCATATTGAGCCATGTCTCGCGGAGCCATGAACGGGCTTCTCCCGGCCATCCACGCCTTTTGCTTTGGAGGGCCGCAAGCAAGACGTGGATGCCTGCGATGGGCATAGCTCGGGCGAGGTGAGGGCGAGTTAGCGCGCATCGGCCGGGGGCGTCAGCAGGTACCCGAGGCCGCGTACGGTCTGGATGATCTCGACGCCGAGCTTCTTGCGGATACGGCCGACAAACACCTCGATGGTGTTGGAATCCCGGTCGAAATCCTGGTCGTAAAGGTGCTCGACAAGTTCGGTCCGCGACACCACGCGGCCGGCATGGTGCATCAGGTAGGACAAGAGCCGGTATTCGTGCGAGGTGAGCTTGACCGGCGCGCCCGCTACCGTCACCCGCCCGGTGCGGCTGTCGAGCCGTACCGGACCACACAGAAATTCGCTCTTGGCGTGGCCGACCGAACGGCGCAGCAGCGCGCGAATGCGCGCCAGCACCTCTTCGAGGTGGAACGGCTTTGCCACATAGTCGTCGGCGCCGGCGTCGAATCCCTGCACCTTGTCGCTCCAGCGGTCGCGCGCGGTGAGCAGCAGCACCGGCATGGCGCGTCCGGCGCGGCGCCACGACTCCAGGACTGAGATGCCGTCCATCTTGGGCAAACCGATATCCAGGATAACCGCATCGTAGGGTTCGGTATCGCCGAGGAAATGGCCCTCCTCACCGTCGAATGCGCGATCCACCACATAGCCGGCGTCGGTCAGCGCGGTCGTCAGCTGCCGGTTCAGGTCGGGGTCATCCTCGACGACGAGGAGGCGCATTTAGGTTTCCCTCTTGGCCGTCTTCGGGGCACGTCACTATGTGCCACTGCGCGAGCATCGAGAACAAGACGTTTTTCCTGGCCTTCCAGGTTCGTTGCGGGAGAATGCGCTTGGGTTCACAGTACTTTTCGCATCACGTAATACTTGCAGAATGACGATCAGACGTCCTGCGGATGTGTCCATGACGCGGCGGAATAGACACCAGGAACCGCAGAAGGCTCGCCGGACGGGTAAATTGCAACGCGAAAGCACGACAGGCCCCAGGCCGGCCAAATGCCTGGCAGCCGCGTCGCAGTCGGACGGCCGATGGAATGCTTCGGGCGATGTCGCGATCGTGGGTGGTGATGCGGTGAATGGCAGTAGCAGGTCAGCGGGTTTAGCGCCGGCGAAACCGCAGGTGTGGCAGTGCCGGCTTGATCGGCCAGTCTCGGATTTCGCTGCGCTCACTCCAGGCTACTTGCTATAAGACGCGACAGGCACCGCGCCGCCGTATGGACACGAGGAAAAATAAGCACTTAGCCGCAATACTCCATGCAACGGAGCAACGGCCAGGGCCTTCGGCCCAGGCGACGGGCATGCGCGATAAACATCGTCGTTACCCCGTCAGGGCAGCGTATTGCGGTCAGGTTGGTGCCGATCGCCGGGAACACCAAAGCCTCGTCTGGCAGCCGTATCAGCGACAGATCGACTCGACGCCGTCGGGGATACCCGTGACGAGCGCAACGCTCGATTCTTTTGCCTGCGCCGGAGCTTCACCTCCCTGCGCCGGAGCTTCACCAGGCTCCGCTCGATCTGGAATGTCCTGTAGCCTCATTTGCTCTTTGTTGTCCCGATTCTTCGGCATGAGCTTTGGCATCCTCAACATTGCGGCTGACGGTTATCAGGCCCGCGTCGAGGTCAATTCGGTCCACCGGAGGGCGAGCCTTTCGTTCCGGCGCATCCCGGTGAACGCGCCTGCCGCGACGAGCCCGTA
>JASHRR010000881.1 GCA_030037185.1 Xanthobacteraceae bacterium
CAACCTGGATCGTAATGCTTGCGCTGCCGGCGATCTCCACCCTGTATCCTTTTGCGCAGGCGCCGGCAGCTGACACCGCTCTGATCGACGCCGCCAAGAAGGAAGGGCAGGTCGTCTGGTACACCACACTGATCGTCAACCAGGCGGTGCGGCCGTTGGTGAAGGCGTTCACCCAAAAGTATCCAGGGGTTGAAGTGCGATACTCACGCGCCGACAGCGGACCGACGGCGCTCAAGATTCTCAATGAAGCACGTGCCGGACGCCTGCAAGCGGATGTGTTCGATGGAAGCGGCACGGTGCCGCCGCTGGTCCAGGCGGGCTTGGTGGCCGACTATCTGCCGGCGACCGCCGGGCGCTATCCGGATGTACTCAAGGATCCAAACCGTCATTGGATTTCCACCAATCTGTATTTCCTCGCCCCGGGAATCAACACGTCTTTGGTGCCCAAGAGCGAAGCGCCGCGGACATTGGCGGACCTGCTCGCGCCCAAGTGGCGCGGCCGGATCGCGTGGAGCAACAACCCGACGGCAGGCGCCGGCACCTTTATCGGCAGCGTGCTGCGGCGGCTTGGAGAGAAGGAAGGCATGGACTATCTGCGGGCGCTGGCCAAACAAAAGATCGTCAACGTCGACGCAACCTCGCGCGCGGTGTTGGATCAGGTCATCACCGGCGAATACGCGATGGCTCTGGACATCTTCAATCACCATGCCGTGCTCAGCGCTGCCAAGGGTGCCCCCGTTGATTGGCTGAAGCTCGATCCCATCGCCGCCCCGATCCAGGTGGCTAGTGTCCTCAAGGACGCGCCGCATCCGAGTGCCGCCAGACTGCTCCTCGAATTCCTCACCTCGGAAGAGGGCCAGCGCATCTTCGCCGCCGTCGACTACATTCCGGCAATGCCCGGGGTCGCCGCCAAGGTCGCCGCGCTCAAGCCTGATACGGGCGGGTTTGCGGCTGATGTTCTTCCGCCCGAGGTGCTCGCGCAAAACACCGATCGGTGGATGACGATTTCTCGGCAATTGTTCCAATAGCCCACACGCCCATCAGCGAACGACGCGGGTGTTGTCGAGCTTCACCAAACAACTGAGCGGCGAAACAACTTCGCCTTTTCGCTTCGCGACTCGAATGCAGATCGCGTGGAATGCCGATCCGACCCGCGCCTACGTCGTCGTGCTCGCGTTTGTTCTTGCCGCCATGACGGTCCCGCCGCTCCTCTCTCTCCTGCAGGCTAGCTTTCGCCTGACCACAGCTACCGGCGAGCTCGGCGCCTTCACGCTCGATCACTACCGAAAGATCCTGACCGATCGGCAGTTCTTTCAGAGCCTGTGGAATTCCGTCGTCTTCTGCGTCGGCACCGCGGTGCTGGCGATCGGTATGGGCGGCGTGACCGCCTGGCTGGTGGTGCGGACCACCACGCCGCTGCGCTCGATTGCGTATCTTTCGGCGATCGTCTCTCTCGGCACGCCTTACATCCTGTACGCTAGTGCGTGGCTTTTCGTGCTCGGCCGTTCGGGCCCGCTCAACGCCATACTGATGGCGGTGACGGGCAGCACACAGCCGGTATTCAACGTGTATTCGCTGACCGGAATGATTCTGATCGAGGGTTTCCTGTGGTCGCCGCTGGCATTCCTGCTGCTGTCTGCCGTGTTCCGCGCAGCCAACGCGGATTTCGAGGAAGCGGCGCGCGTGAGCGGCGCCGGAATTCTGCGCACCCTCGTGCAGGTTTCGCTGCGAATGATGTTGCCGGCATTGCTCGCCGTTGCGATGCTCATCATCGTGCGGACGCTCGAGGCCTTTGAAGTGCCGACCCTTGTCGGCCTTCCGGGCGGCGTGAAGCTCATAACCACCGAAATCTATCTCGATATGAAAAAGAGCGTACCGCCTGACCTCGGCTATGCGAGCGCGTTCTCGGTCGTGCTGCTGCTGCTCGCGGCAATTCTGCTCTATTTCTATTCGCGGTTGTCCCGCAATGCGGCGCGCTTTCACACCGTGACCGGCCGCGGTTATCGGCTTCGGCCGTTCGAGCTTGGCCGCAAGCGCTATTTCGGCGACGTCTTCGTCCTTGTCAATTTTCTTCTCACGCTGGTCATTCCTACCTGTGGCCTGCTCTGGCTGTCGCTGATGCCGTTCAGCCAGGCGGTCAGCGTCAACGGACTGAAGATGCTCACCCTGGACAACTACAACGTGGTTCTCCACTCCGGTTTCTACCTCGATCTTGTGTGGAAGACCTGGGTGATGAGCGCGGGCTGCGCCACCCTCGTCATGGCGCTGACGACGATCAGCGGCTGGCTCGCGGTGCGCCGCCGGCCGGGCGCAGTCGTCCTCGATCACCTCGCGACCGTGTCTCTCGTTTTCCCCGGCATCGTGCTCGGCGTCGCTATGATCGAACTCCTGCTGGCGGCGCCGTTTCCCATCTACGGGACGATCTGGGCCTTCATCATTGCGTTTGCGATACGCTATCTGCCCTACGGGATGCGCTACGCGAGCGCCGGAGTATTGCAGGTCCATCCGGAGCTGGAGGAGGCTGCCGGCGTCGCTGGCGCGTCGTCGTGGCGGTCACTGCGCCGGATCGTCCTTCCGCTCATACGATCCGCCACGCTGTCGGGCTGGCTGTTCATCTTCCTGATTGCCGCTCGCGACGTTTCGCTTGCCGTGATGCTTGCATCGCCGTCAGCGGAGCCTGCCGCGGTCGCTATGTTCGATCTGTGGGGCAATGGCCAGGGAACCGAGCTTGCTGCCTTCGGGCTTGTATGGACCGCCATGATGACCGTCGTGGCAACGGGGCTCTATCTGGTGGGCCAGCGGGTCGGCGATCACGGATTGCGCGCATGAGCGTCATTTTCATAGGATGCGGTCAGAGGAAATCGCCGAATGGATGTGCAGGCAGCGAGGCAGAAGGTCGCGGCGCTCACGGCGCCGCGCAATGCGGTCCTGGTTGGTGCGAGCGACCGCCCGGGAAGCTGGGCCGCGCGCGTCTGGCGCAATCTCACCCGCTACGCCTTTCCGGGGCCCATCTACCTCCTCAATCCGCGGCGCACCGAATTGTGGGATCAGCCCTGTTACCCGGATTTCAAATCGCTGCCCGAGCCACCCGATCATCTGGTGGTTCTGGTGCCGGCCGCAAACGTGCCGGACCTGTTGCGTAGTGGAGCCGCCGCCGGCGCGCGCAGCGCCACGGTGTTTTCATCGGGTTTCGGCGAGTCCGGTGACCCTGAAGGTCTTGATCACGGGCGCCGCCTTGCCGCCGTCATCGCCGACACCGGGCTTGGCGTTTCCGGTCCCAATTGCATGGGCAATGTCTGTGCCAAGAGCCGCCTCGTCACCCTGACGGAGGACCGGCCGCTGGTGCTGCACGGCGGATCGGTCGCGCTTGCTGGCCAGAGCGGCGGCGTCATCATCCACCTCAACCGCGCGTTGGAGGAGCGCGGCATCGCGGTTGAATACCTCATCACCAGCGGCAACGAGGCCGGACTTACGGCGGCCGATTACATCGTTTTTTTCGCCGGCGAGCCTGAACTGAAGGTCATCATCGTCTACGTGGAGGCGCTTGGAGATGTCGAACGCTTCCAGTCCGCGAGCCGCATGGCACGCGCAGCCGGCAAGTCGGTGATCGCCAACAAGCTCGGGCAATCGGCGGCCGGGCGGGCCGCCGCAATGGCCCACACCGGATCACTGGCCGGCTCGGCGCAGGTCTTCGCGGCGATGTGTGGCGACGTCGGCGTGATCCCGGTGGAGAGCCTCGACGATGCCGTCGAGATTACCGAACTGCTCGTCCATACGGGCGCCCCGACCGGGCGGCGGCTCGGCGCAATGACCCTGTCGGGCGCCTTTCGCGGACTCCTTCTCGATGCCGCAGAGCGCCATCGACTCACCTTCCCGCCGCTCGCCCCGGCCACACTGGCAAAACTTCAGTCCGTGTTGTCGGTGGGCTCGTTGATCGGCAATCCGATCGACGGCGGCTTTTCGGTGCTTGGCAGCGCTGAAACCTTTATGGCCTGTCTCGAAGCGCTTCATGACGATCCGAACGTCGACACCGTGCTGCTGCAGGAGACGCTGCCGCGCGAGCCTGGCTCGGCGCGCTCGGAAAAATACATTCAGCTCGCCGGCGACTACATCAAGAGGCGGGCCAAGAAGCCGGTCGCCTTGGTAACGCTCGCCTCCCACAGCCAGACTGAATACAGCCGCAACCTGCGGGCGCGCGCTCCGCAGGTGTCGCTGCTGCAGGAGGCGAACAAAGCGCTGCGCGCGATCGCGCAAGTGGCGCGCCGGGCCGAGCAGCAGCGGTTTGCGCAGATCGCAAGGCCGACTGCTCCGCCTAGCGACGCGCGCACTGCCACGGTCGCGGAGGTGCGGGCGCTGGCCGCCGCAGGCCACGGCCCGATACCGCTCAACGAGGCAGCATCGAAGCGGATCTTGCGCAGTTACGGGCTTGCGGTGCCCGAGGAGGCGCTGGTTGCCTCGGAGGCGGAAGCGGTCGAGGCGGCGCGGCGCATCGGCTATCCGGTGGTACTCAAGGCGGCGGCGGCGCAACTGACCCACAAGTCAGATCTCGGAGCCGTCATGCTCAATCTCGCGAATGCCGACGACGTGAGGTCGGCCTATCGGCGGATTGCCGGCAATCTCGCTCGACATGGCTTTACGGGGGCTGTCGACGGCGTGCTGGTTTGCTGCCAGGTGCAGGGCGGCCTGGAACTCGTGCTCGGCCTTAATCGCGACCCCGAGGTCGGCATGGTCGCCATGGCGGGAAGCGGCGGCGTTCTTCTCGAGCTCACCAGGGACGTTGCGTTCTGCGTACCGCCGATCGGCCGCGAGAAAGCCCTCGATGCCATCGAACGCACCAACGCGGCCCGCCTGATGCGGGGCTACCGCGGCGGGGCGGCCCTCGATATGGAGGCGGCGCTTGGGGCCCTGGTCTCCCTCGGGCAGCTCGCCGTCGAGCTTGGCGACGTCATCGAAGCCGTCGATGTCAATCCCTTCGTGGTCCTGCCGGTAGGAGGCGTAGCGCTCGACGCGCTTGTCATTCTGCGTGGCGGCGCACCTAAGCTTGGTTGCGATGATGCGGGCGCCACATGTTGACGGTCGAGAAGCTCACCAAGGTGTTCGGACGGTCGGAGCAGAGCGGCGGCGGCATCCGTGAAGCTTCATTTGCCCTGAACTCCGGCACCTTCTTCACGCTGCTTGGGCCGAGCGGTTGCGGCAAGACAACGACGCTGCGCTGCATCGCAGGGCTCGAACAGCCGGATGCAGGCCAGATATATCTCGGCGACACGGTGGTCTTCGACGCGCGCCGCCGCATCCAGGTGCCGATGCACGAGCGCGGCATCGGCATGGTCTTTCAATCCTATGCGATCTGGCCGCACATGACGGTGTTCGAAAACGTCGCTTTTCCGCTCAGGGCGATGCGCGGCAAGTCGCTTAAGCGCGAGGAAATCAGGCATCGGGTCGAGGACAGCCTGAGAAGGGTCAATCTCGCCGGCTATGGGCATCGTCCGGCAACGCTGTTGAGCGGCGGCGAGCAGCAGCGCGTCGCTTTCGCGCGCGCAATCGTCGCTGAGCCGAAACTGCTATTGCTCGACGAGCCCTTGAGCAATCTCGATGCCGCGCTGCGGGAGGAGATGCGCGCCGAGCTGTTGCGGCTGCAGCGCACGCTTGGCATCACCACGGTCTACGTCACACACGATCAGACCGAGGCGCTGACGCTGTCGGATCAGATCGCGGTGGTGGATCGCGGTCGCATCCTGCAGATCGGTTCGCCCACGGAAATCTATGTGCGGCCGCGATCGGAGTTCGTCGCGCGCTTCGTCGGCAGCACCAACATCCTCTACGGCAAGCTCTGCGCGCCGCCGCCATCGGCTCTCGCGCCGGCGGGCTCGGCAAGTATCGTGCATATCGATGTCGGTCTTGGCACCCCGCTCGCTTGTATGGCGCCAGCAGACATCGCGCCAGGCGCCGAAGCGGCGGTGTCGGTGCGGCCGGAGGCCATCGATATCGCGCTGCGCAGCGCCGCCGACCGCACAAAACCGGCCCCAAACATCAATGCGCTCGACGGCGCGATCGTCGCCACGACCTTCATGGGCGCAAGCCTGCGCTATGAGGTGCGCGTTGCCGATCGCATCATATTCGCCATTGCGCTGCCGCGACACGCCTTTGCGGTTGGCGACAAGGTGGCGCTGCGGTTCTCCTGCGACAGCACGGTGGTGGTTCCGCGCGAACCGCGGCCGTGAATGTCGGGGGATTAATGAGAGGAGCGAGCGAACCGAAATGACAGACCGGTATGAGACCATCCAAGTCACCAAGGAACAGGGCATTACCTTCGTGACCTTCAACCGTCCCGACAAGCGCAATGCCATGAGTCCGCAGCTGCACCGTGAGATGGACGAAGTACTGGACAAGCTTGCGATCGATCCGGAGACCCTGGTCCTGGTGATTACCGGGGCCGGCGAGGCGTTCTGCGCCGGTCAGGACATCGAGCTGTTCTTCCGCGCCGGCGCGAAGGATCCCGCCATGATGCAACGCACGCGACGCGCCTCGAACCGCTGGCGTTGGCAGAAGCTCTCGACCTTTCCGCAGCCCACCATTGCGATGGTCAACGGATATTGCTTCGGCGGTGCGTTTACCCAGGTCTGCGCCTGCGATTTCGCCATCGCGGCCGATGAGGCGACCTTTGGCCTTTCGGAAGTGAACTGGGGCATTCTTCCGGGCGGCATCGTGGCATGGAACGTCGCGCAGGTGTTGAACTATCGCGATGCGCTTTACTATGCGATGACGGGGGACACCTTCGACGGTAAGAAAGCAAGAGAGATTGGCTTCGTCAACATATCGGTGCCGCAATCGGAGCTGAGACAAGCCACGGTGGGCTTTGCCAAAAAGCTGATGGAAAAGAGCCCGGCCGCAATGCGCTATACCAAGGAGGCGATTCGTGCGGTTCGATTCATGAACGAGCCGCAGGCGAACGACTATCTCTCGGCGAAGAGCGATGCGCTACGCTACAACGATAAGGAGAGAAGCCGCGAGCAGGGAATGACGCAGTTTCTCGACGAGAAAAGCTATCGGCCGGGATTGCAGCACTTCAAGCGCACGAGGGCGGAGCCCACCAAATAGCAAGCGGCCAGGCAGGCAAGCGCCAGCGCGTGCCGACCCCCATGGTACGAGGGAGAAGATGCATATGGTCAAAGCGCTAAACGGGTGCGGCGGGCTTTGCCGCCCGCCGGCCGTAGCACTTGCGCTCCATCTCGCGGGCGCGCTGCCGGCGTTTGCGGCCGATGCGGCCACTGTCGAAGCTGCGCGCCGGGAGGGGCAGGTCGTGTGGTACACGACCCTCATCGTCAACCAGGTCGTGCGCCCCCTGCAGGACGCGTTCGAGAAGAAATATCCGGGCGTCAAGCTGCAATACTCGCGCGCCGATGACGCGCCTACGGCGTTAAAGATCCTGAGCGAAGCGCGCGCCGGACGGGGGCAGGCGGATATCTTCGACAGCCTCTACAGCATGATTGCCGTGCAGCGCGCCGGCCTGATCGCCCCCTACCGACCACCCAACATCGACCAGATCCCCGCGGAGTTGAAAGACAAGGACGGATACTGGACCGGGATCGTCGTCTATGTCTTTGCGCCCGGGATCAACGTAAACGCGGTGCCGCTCGAACGCGCGCCAAAGACCCTGCAGGACCTGCTCGATCCAAAATGGAAAGGCAGGATCGCCTGGCACGCGAGCTCTGTTGCCGGCGCGATGGGGTTTGTCGGGTCCATACTGGCGAGCATGGGGGAAGAGCGTGGCATGGACTATCTGCGCCAGCTCGCCAGGCAGCAGATCATCAATGTGGAAGCGTCCTCACGTGCCGTGCTGGACCAGGTGATCGCCGGCGAGTACCCGCAGGCACTGATGATCTTCATCAATCATGCCGTGATCAGCGCCCGCAAGGGCGCGCCCTCGGCCTGGTTGAAGATCGAGCCGCTGCCGGTCGCGCTCGATGCCATATCGCTGCTCAAAGATGCTCCACATCCCAACGCCGCACGGCTGCTGATCGATTTCCTCACATCCGAGGAGGGCCAGCAGGTGTTTCGCCAGGCGGACTATCTGCCTGCTTTGCCCCAAGTGCCGACGATGACGCCGGGGCTGCGGCCCGCCGACGGCAAGTTCGAGGCGACCTACCTGCGCCCGGCCGCTGTCGACCGCAACGTCGCGCATTGGGCGAAGGTTGTCGAGGAGCTGTTCCGCTAGGTGCCTGCGGCGCCAAGCGCGACAATGCTGGGAGGGCTGTGTTGCGCTTCGAGACGATCGCCTTGGAGGTGTCTCCCCGCTGCATCGCCACGGTGCTGCTGAATCGGCCGGATCGCCACAACGCCTTCAATCGGCTGATGCTCAGCGAGCTTGCTGCGGTCCTGGACGAGATCGCGGCGGATCGCGCCGTGCGCATCATGGTCCTGCGCAGCCAAGGGCGGCATTTTTGTGCCGGTGCCGACCTCGCAGAACCAGCACCGGGCGAGCCCGATCGACCAGTCGGTCCGACCCTGCTGGATATCTTGGCATCCCTCGACAATCTGCCGAAGCCGACCATTGCCGCAGTCGACGGCGGCGCCATCGGTGGCGGGGCTGCGTTCGTGGCATGCTGCGATATAGCACTGGCCACCGATGCCGCTTTCTTCTCGATCCCGGAGGTGAGGGTCGGCATGGCGCCGGTGCGGTTGGCGCCGCTCTTCATTCGTGCCGTCGGGTATCGCGGTTTTCGCCGCTATGGGCTTACGGGCGAGCGGATGACTGCCGTGGAAGCATTGCGGCTCGGCCTTGTGCACCAGCTTTGCGCGGCGCAATCACTCGATTCTGCGGTCGCCGACGTTGCGGAGGCCCTGTTACATGGTGCGCCCACCGCCATGGCGGAGCTGAAGGCCGCAATGAGCCGATTGGCGGCGCCGCCCTGGCCGGCGGCGGACGCGCCTATCGGCCAGGGACTGCCGAAAACGTCAGAAGCCATCGAGGGAATGGCAAGCTTTCGCGACAAGCGCAAGCCGAGCTGGTACCCGAAGTGACGGGCGCCTCGTTTCATGGGGTGGCCAGGACGCGGCCACGTCCGGGGATCGGCTGCCAATCGTTCAAGAGCCGCATCATTTCGCGAATCGTTGACGTCTGATTGCACAGGACCGGCTTGGTGAATTCCGCCTCGAGTTGCCGCGCCGCCGGCTCTGAAAGCCATGCACCGCCGCCCACATAGACGGCGTCGCAGTCAGGGTTGTCGACAAAGGCCCGGCGGCCGAGGTCGTAGGCAAGCTGGAGGTTGTCGGCAGTCTTGATCTTCTGAAACTCGGCTGGGCTGAGTTCGCGAGTGGCGGCTCCGCAGACCTGCACGCCCTCCCGCGCAAAGAACTGACCCAGCGTCTGGTTCATGGCGAGCGACCATTTGTTGGCCAGTGCAAGTTTGCGAATGCCCATGTCCCGGGCCGCATGTACGACCGACAGCACCGTGCTGCTCGCCGGCTTGCCAGTGTAGCGCGCCATGTGCGCGACCATGCGGTCATGGGCCGCAAGCCCGATCAGGATCGGCAGCGGCACGCCGTTCTGCATGACAAGATCGATTCCGCGTTCCATCAGCAGATCGAGATAGCCGTCGAGCGGCGCGAACACGCGCTCGACATCGTCGGCGGTGAATTCCTTGAGCCCAACCGGCAGCATGACCAGCATGACCCTCGCGGGAGCCAGCCGATAGAACTCGTAGGGAGAGTTGTCGATGACGGCCAGCGGGTGCAGAACGCCGACCTTGTGCCTCGGCACATCGTTCTCGAACATCATCCCTCCACCGTGCGCGCTTCGGCGAACCGCATCAGCGCGATGATCGGGGAGCGGTTTTCATCGCCGCCCGGATTTGAGAATGGCGTCCTGAAACAAGCTGGTCCATTCCTCGAATTCCTCGACATAGTGCGGACGATTCATCAAGAACAGCTTGTGCAGGGTCGGATCCGCGTCAGACTTCATGTCCCGCCGTGAAGACAAATAACCGAGATCGCGATAAAGGAGCTGCGCCTCCCGCGAGAGCAGGAAGTCGATGAACAGCATGGCGGCATGCGGGTGTGGCGCCTTCGCGGCGAGCGCTACCGAGGTGTCGGTGACCGGCACTGGGTCCGGAGCGTTCCAGGCGAGCGGGGCGCCCTGCGCATGAGAGGCGGCGACATGCGATTGGTAGATGGTCGGCGATAGCGCGACCTCTCCGGCGATCATCAAGTTGGCAAGCGCGCGGCCGGCGAGCTGATAGACCCGGATCTCCTGTTGGCCGAGCTTTCGTACAAAATCGACCCCGCGCGTCACCACCATTGCGCCGACCCAGTTGCCGGCGGTGCCGGTGGTCGCCGACACTGCCATCTTGCCCTTCCACTGTGGGTCGAGGAGATCTTCGTAGGTCCTCGGCGCTTGCGAGATCGGGATCTTCGTGGTGTTGAAGCCGATGCCCGTGTAGCTCTCGCGCACGCTGATCCAATGGCGGCCGGCCTCGATAGCATTGCGCTCGAAATTATCGGCCTGCGGCGACGTGAAGGGCTGCAAGACACCCTGCTCCCGCGGCAGGATCAGCCCGTCCGCATTGAGCTCGAAGACGTCGACGAGAAATACGCCTGCAGCATATTCATGGGTTACCTTGACGGCGACCTCGACCGAGGATGCGCGCAGCATCTGGATTCGAAGGAACGGGTATTTCTGCCGGAAGCGGTCGATCAGAGGCTGGATCTGCGTGCCGGTGGTGTAGATCGTCAGCCGAGCCTCCTGCCTCGCGCCCGCTTCGAGAAGCTGCTGGCGATCTGCGCCCGCATAGTTGGCAATGTCCTTTGTGGTCGCCGGCGCCGCGTAAAGCGCCGGCGCCAGAGCGGCGGCACAGGCGCAGATCACAGCCGCCACCGCGGCGCAACCAACGACCTTAATTCGCACAGAAGCCATCGATGTGCTCTACCATGTCGGTGATGATGGAATGCTATTGTCTCCGGCGCTCCTGTCAATCACCCTCCGCCCTCACGGCTTGAAACCGCAGGCGCGACAATGTCAGACATTGCCACCACGACGATGAGCGTTCCGCCGGGCAAGTA
>JASHRR010000882.1 GCA_030037185.1 Xanthobacteraceae bacterium
CCACCCCAGCACCGCTGCCCCGACCAGCAGAAGCAGCAACCCCAGCCGTCGGCCGGTCTTTGACTGCGGGCGCTTTCGCTTAACAGGCCTGTCGAGCGGTTGCGTTCTGATGAAATCCGTTGCGGTGCGATCGTCCATGGGCTGCCGTCAAAATCCATCCGATAACCGGCTGCCCGTCTCTGACCTTCGCCCGGGAGCGATGGTGGGGGAGGGGGCCAGCGCGGCGCCAATGCATCCGTGACCGTGGTGGACGTTCACGGCGCCGACGACATCTTACCACATCCAATCGTCAATGTGCTTCCACATTCGATAGGCATAGGTTACGGACCTCTTGCCGACAGATGAAAAAATGTCAATGTGAGTGGTAGGGGGCGGCAGACCGCGATCGCACGGATAGTGCGGAGAAAACGGCCCGCACCACGAGGCAGGAACTCCTGTCCTACCCCCCTCGCGGGCAGGGGTGGTCAAGCGGCAGGCAACTGCGTGATTAGTGGGCGCGCCGGCAATCATTGTGGTAATCCGGCGGCGGCATGTCGAGTGGCCGGCGGGCGCCAGCGGATGGCTCGGGCATGGGTGCCGATCATCCGCGTCTTTTGCCCGACGTCGCCGGCTTGAAGTCCGCCGCTCGGGCATGGCGGTGGTGGTAAAAATCAGCAGGCGCCGGGGCAGCCCGCAGGTAGCGCGAGGCTTGCCGCCGTCTTTGTTGGCGGCCGACGAAGATGCCGTCCGGTTGTTGCAACCAATGCCCCGTGACGGGGGGCTTTTGGGCCGCTTGGCGGCTGCTCCGAAGCCTGCAGCCGCACTCAGGCCCCGACCACCGCCCGCGGCTGCGCTCGGACAGGTTCAAGACGTGCGAGTGCTTGCGAGGAATCGCCCGCGATCCCAAACGTCTCGCCGCCATCAAGGGGCCCGCAAGGCGACCGTTAAAGGATGCCCGTCAACGGCGCCCAACGCTCTGGCGGACACCTGCCGGCCGACCCCTTGTCTGATGGCCGCGCCTGGGACGACCGCTCCCGCCTCGCAATCGCGAAGACGCATGCGCGTGATGCCGCCTGTGCGGGCGAGACGGACACGCGCGCGGTCAAAGAAATTCCGACGCTCGCAATCACGGCGATCGGGGTGCGCGGCGCCTGCCGCCGTACGAGGCTCTTGTCGGCGCCGCTATCTCATGGGCAGCAAGTCCGTGCGGGTCTTTAAGACCGGCGACGTGGTCCTCCCCGAGGTAACGACAGGCGCTCGGCGCCGGCATTGATGTCGGGCGAGCCGGCCTTGCAGCCAAAGGTCAATTCAGCATCCGGGCAAGAAACGGAACCGTCAAAGATGTCCGGCACCAGGACCTATCTTATGAACGCGGAGACCGCGACCGCTACGCGGGGCGCGCTCTCAACCCCTCGCACGAATGCCGGACTGCGCCGCGCTATTTGATCGCGACCGAGATCCTCGACGGCGGTGCGACCGCAAGCTATTTTTCGCGCCAACAAGACCGCATCGGGGGTAAAGCGCCATGAACACGCCCGTTACGCCGAACGCGCTCGCCGCCATTAAGCTCAATCTGCCGATACGGCGCGAGCCCTATTATGGCGGGAGGTGGCACGAGCCAAAGAATGGCCGCTACGGGGAGCAGACCAACCCTGGCACGGGTGAGTCGCTGGGTCGAGTAGCCGAGTGCAGCGCCGAGGATATCGATGCCGCGGTCAGCGCCGCCAAGGCAGCGTTTGCCGAATGGAGGCGTGTGCCGCCGCTCGAACGTGCGCGCGTGCTCAAGGAGATCGCACGCGTACTGCGCACCAATGCCGGCGAACTCGCGATGATCGACTCCGCCGATTGCGGTAATCCGATATCGGAGATGATCGGCGACGCCAATGTGGCGGCCGCGCAGGTCGAGTTCTTTGCCGGACTGGTCACCGAGATGAAAGGGCATTCGATCCCGCAGGGGCCGGACCGGCTGAACTTTTCGGTGCGCGAGCCGCTCGGAGTGGTGGGCCGCATCGTGCCGTTCAATCACCCGTTCATGTTCATTGCCGGCAAGGCAGCGGCGCCCCTCGCCGCCGGCAATACGATTGTGATGAAGCCGCCGGAACAGGCGCCATTGTCATCGCTGCGGCTCGCCGAACTGATCGATGGTCTGCTCCCGCCCGGCGTGTTCAACCTGGTGCCGGGAGGCAAGGAGGCGGGAGCGGCGCTCGCTCGTCATCCGGACGTTGCCAAGATCGCGCTGATCGGCAGCGTTCCGACCGGCAAGGCAGTCATGCGCGCCGCCGCGGATACCCTCAAGCGAGTCCTGCTGGAGCTCGGCGGCAAGAACGCCCTGATCGCCTACCCCGATGCCGACGCCGACGCGGTTGCGGGGGGCATCGTCGCCGGCATGAACTTCACCTGGTGCGGCCAGTCGTGCGGCTCCACGAGCCGCGCCTTCATCCACGAAAAGATCTATGATGCGGTGATCGAGCGCATCAAGCTTCGCATCAAGCGATGGAAGCCCGGCATCCCGACCGATCCGGCCACCACGATGGGCGCAATCATCTCCAAGACCCAGTTCGACCGGGTGATGGGCTACATCGGTTCTGCCACGAGCGAGGGCGCGCGGCTGGTCACCGGCGGTGGTCCGCCCAGCGACCCGGCGCTGGCCAAAGGACTCTATATCGAGCCGACCGTGTTCGCCGATGTGAAGCCAACCATGAAGATCGCCCGTGAGGAGATCTTCGGACCCGTTGTCGCCGCATTCAGATGGAGTGACGAAGCCGCGATGTTGGAGCAGGTCAATGCGGTCGAGTATGGCCTGACCGCCTCGATCTGGACCAACGATCTCGGTACGGCGCATCGCGCCGCCGCGAATGTCGAAGCGGGCTTCATCTGGATCAACGACGTCAGCCGGCATTTCCTTGGCACACCCTTCGGAGGCTACAAGCAGTCTGGCATCGGCCGGGAGGAGTGTCTGGAGGAGTTGCTCTCCTTCACGCAGGAAAAGAACATCAACATTAATCTCGCAATGGCCTGAAAGGGCTGAAGCGGATCGCAATGATGGCGCGGCGATGCCAAGCCAATCTCGGATGGAGAACGAAATGATCGGACTTTCAACCACTCTCCGGCGCGGCGCCATCATCGTCACGGCGATTGTCTCTGCGATGGCGGTCAACTGTGTCTCGCCCGCATCTGCGCAAGAGGCGCCTGACTATGCGGCTCTGATGGCGGCGCCCGATCGCAGCGACGCCGACCGTCAGGCCGACAAGCGCCGCGATCCGGTGCCGCTCCTTGCGTTCGCCGGTCTACGGAGAGGCATGAAGGTGCTCGACATGGGAGCCGGCGCCGGCTACAGCACCGAGCTCGTCGCCCGCGTCATTGGTCGGACTGGCGTCGTCTACGGTCAGAACCCTCCCGATAATTTCGAGCGGGCGCGGAATGCTCTTGCGGCGCGGGCCGCGACCCCGGCAATGAAAAACAGCGTGGCTCTGGTGAGGCCTTATGACGATCCGGTGCCTGCGGATGTGCACGACCTCGACATGATCACCTTTTTGTTCTTCTACCATGATACGACGTACCTGAATGTCGATCGCGCCGAGATGAACCGCAAGCTGTTCGCG
Organism: Xanthobacteraceae bacterium; assembly: GCA_030037185.1. The sequence goes on from JASHRR010000882.1 coordinate 3,582, forward strand.
GCGCTCAAGCCCGGCGGCGTGTTGGTGATTGCCGACCACTCCGCCAAGGCGAATTCGGACATCTCAGTCGGCAAGACACTGCATCGGATCGACGAGAGCCTGCTGCGCGCAGAGATCGAGGCGGCAGGCTTCAAACTCGTTGCCGAGGGAGATTTCTGGCGCAACCCCGAAGATGCCCGCGATTTCTCGACGCAACGGCCCACCGGTCCAGTGGACAATTTTGTGCTGAAATTTCGCAAGCCGCAGTAAATCTTTCACGCCTCTCCTCTCTTCGGGCTGACGGGCGCACGGCGGACGCCGGCAGCCTCCCAACCCATGGATCGGCCGGGAGGCCCCGCCGTTCCGGCGTCGCCGGCCCGCAGGCGGGCGCGCGGAGATTTCCCGGCGCAAGCAGCGGCGCCACCGGTTGTGCGCTCTCTCGCCGTCTCAGGCGCCAACGGCCTGCGGCCCGTCGGGCTCGTGCGTCGTGATAGTTTGGCTTTGCAAATACTCGCGAATTCCTTCGATCCCGGATTTGCGGCCGATGCCGCTTTGTTTGACGCCGCCGTACGGCGCCAGGTGGTTGATGGCATGAACGCCATGCGCGTTGATCCAGACCTGCCCGGCCTCAATCCTACCGGCAATACCGACGGCCCGCTCGACGTCGCGGCTCCAGACTGAGCCGCCCAGCCCGTAGACAGATCGATTGGCGCGCCTGATCGCATCGTCGAGGTGGTCGTAGGTGGCGACCGGTATGGCGGGGCAGAACTGTTCTTCCGCCATCAGCGGTGCATCATCCGCGATGTCCGTGACCACCACGGGACGCATGAAATATCCGCCCGAGAACGTGGCCTCGCTGTCGATTGTGCCGAGCCTGGTGACATTCGCACCGCGGCGCACGGCGTCATCCAGCAGTCCCTGGGCCCGCAGTTGAGCCTTGCGCGTGTGCAGCGGCCCCATGGTGACCGCCGGCTCCAGCCCGTCGCCGACAACCAGGGATTCGGCGGCGTGACACAGCGATTCCAGAAATTCGTCCCGGCGCGTGGCCGGTACATATATCCGCTTGATGGCCATGCACACCTGGCCGGTCATTTGAAACGTCGCCCCCAGCATCGACTTCATCGCCGAAGGGCCGAGATCGGCGTCGTCCAGCACGATCGCCGGATCGTTGCCTCCCAGTTCAAGGGTCACTCCCTTAATCGTCTGGGCGGCATTCGCCATGATGTGGCGCGCGGACGGAATGCTGCCCGTGAATCCGATCTTGGCCACATCAGGATGGCTGGTGAGGGCATCGCCGATCTCCTCCGGCAGTCCCGTGACGATGTTGATGGTGCCGAGAGGCAGCGCCTCCGCGAACATTGCGACCGACCGGATCAGCGCCAGCGGACAGGTTTCCGGCGGCTTGAGCACCACGCAATTCCCGGCCAGCAATGCCGCGACGATCTGCGTGAAGGCGAGCACGACCGGCGAATTCCAAGGTACGATCGACACCACAACCCCATAGGGCCGATCGGCGACGAAAGTCCGGCCATGCGGTGCCTTGAGGGCGCGACCGGCATCGAGCTCGCCCGCGTAGGCAAGCGCCATCTGCTGCCGCTTCGGCACACTGATGAGCTCGCCGCGGGCTTCCGCGAGCGGCTTGCCGTTTTCGCGCACGAAGGCTGCTGCACGACGCTCGATGTCCACCTCCAGCCGGGCAAGTGCAGCGGCCAGCAGGCCGGCACGCTCCACGAAGGTTCGCGCGGCCCAGGCCGGCTGAGCAGCCTTCGCGGCCGCAACCGCCTGGTCCACGTGCCCGGGACTGCCCCGCACGATGGTTCCCACCAGGTCGTCCGGCCTTGCCGGGTTGCGGACCTCAATGCGGACGGGACCGTCGACGCGCTTGCCCGCAATCAGCATGGGCTCATGGATGGGGGCTTCCACATTCTGCCTTGTGGCCATGGTGTTTCCTCCGATCGCCGTCTATGCGCGCCGGCACGTGCGCATCAAATGTGTGTGAGATGCGCCATTTCCGCCGCAAAGCAGCGTATCGGTTAATTTGGTCGTTGCAATGACCGTAAACGAGCCCTGAAAGTGAAATCGGCAGGACGAGGAACATCGTCTTCTGATCGAGGCTATTGCGATGGCATCGGCAGCCCAGGGCGGACCGCAAGGAGGCGTCGCGCTTAAGCGTTCGAAGCGTCGCCACCTGGTCTTGGAAGGGCCAAGATGAGCCTGCTTATGCTGGCCTATCCGGGTGCTGACGGTTGTCGGCCCTTGCATCCTGCCAGTGTTGCCGTTGGTGTTTGCGACAGCGGACCGTCCGTTTACTGGCAACGGATTGCCGATCGCAGTGAACGCATGAAGCGCTGGCTGGGCCGGGCGGTAAACCGGTGCGAGTCTTCAGGTGAGGTGTGTTTCCTCGATCCCGGGGGTGCAGGCTGACGCACACTTTCGGCCAAGGAGCTGACCAATGACCCAGTCGCTAACGCATGCAAAGCGGATTACGCCGCTCGCCGTCCTGGCGAGCGCTCTGTTGATCGCTGCCGGAGCCGGCATCGCGCTCCGGCAATCGGTGGCCGAGGGCGGCCGTATGATCCCGGCGCCTGCTCTCGATGAGCAAGCCGCCGCGGGCGCGCCGGCGGCAACTTCCGAAGTTGCCGTACTGGCCGGCGGATGTTTCTGGGGGGTTCAGGGCGTCTTCCAGCACGTCAATGGCGTGAGTAGCGCAGTTTCGGGCTATACGGGCGGAGAGCAAAAGACCGCGCATTATCAGATGGTGGGATCGGGTACGAGCGGTCACGCTGAATCGGTTCGGATCACGTTCGACCCCGGCAAGATCAGCTACGGGCATATCCTGCAGATCTACTTTTCGGTCGCCCATGATCCGACGCAGCTCAACCGCCAGGGTCCGGATGTCGGCACCGAATATCGCTCGGCAATCTTCCCGACCAGTCCGGAGCAGGCGCGGATCGCCAAAGCCTATATCGCGCAGCTCAACCAGGCGCGGGTCTACACTGCGGCGATCGTCACCAAGATCGAACCGGGCCGCGAGTTCTACGCAGCCGAGGACTACCATCAAGACTACATGACGCTGCACCCGACACAACCTTACATCGTCTACAACGACTTGCCGAAGATCGAGGATTTGAAGCGTCTTTTCCCGGACCTCTATCGCGCCGATCCCGTGCTCGTTGCGACCGCGCGGCCATCGAAGCAGGGGGCGTCGCGGTCGTATTGAACCTTTTGCGTGCCGACCGACGGAATTGCAGCGCCTTAAGGTGACCCAAGTCGGCCCATGGGCGCAGGGTTGGGCCGATAAGCTCACGGGTGTGGGAAGCGGCAGGTTTGAAAACGGAGCCTGCCAATCCCATATGGCTTGCAATGTCCCAAATGTTTCGCACAGACCCCGACCTTTCCGGTAATCGGAGAACAGCCAACGACCAGTCAGGCGAAGCGATGGCCTCGCTGGTTGCGCTCTCCAGCGGCATCGCGGCCTTGGTCGATCGGGTCGGGCCAGCCGTGGTGCGCGTCGAGCCGGCGCGTAACGGTCGACGATCCGGCGGCATCGGCTCCGGCGTCGTCATTTCGCCGGACGGCCTTGTGCTGACCAACAGCCATGTGATCCAGGGCCACCACGAGGCGCGCCTTACGGATACCGAGGGTCTCAACTTGGAGGCGCGCCTGATCGGCGAGGACCGCGATACCGATCTTGCGCTCTTGCGGGTAACGTCGGCACGGCGGCTCACATCGGCAGAGCTCGGCGACTCGAAGGAGCTGCGCCGCGGCCAGCTCGTGGTCGCCATCGGCAATCCGCTCGGGTTTGAATTTACCGTCACCTCAGGCGTCGTTTCGGCGCTCGGCCGCTCGCTGCGCGCCTCCAACGGCCGCCTGATCGACGACGTCGTGCAGACTGATGCCGCCCTCAATCCCGGCAACTCCGGCGGCCCGCTGGTGTCGACGCGCGGCGAGGTGGTCGGCATCAATACGGCCGTGATCGCGGGCGCCCAGGGCATCTGCTTTGCGGTCGCCAGCAACACGGCGAAATTCGTGCTGGGCGAACTCATCCGCCATGGTCGTGTGAGGCGCGCTTATATCGGCGTATCGGCCCAGACCGTGCCGGTGCCGCGACGCTATTCCCAGGAATTCCGGCTCGACAACAGGTTCGGCGCCCTGCTGATCGGCATCGAAAAGGCGAGCCCAGCCGCCGCGGCCGGTCTTGCCACCCAGGATATCGTGGTCAAGCTTGGCGGCGAGATCGTCGCCGGCGTCGATGATCTCGTGCGCCTGCTCGACGGCGGGCGGGTCGATCAGCCGGTCGCCATGATTGTGTTGCGGTTCGGCAAGCTTCTCGAATTGACAGTGCGGCCGATCGAGCGCCCCGCGTCGGCCTGACAGAGCCGACAGAATCACAATACTTAGATCCTGATCGGGTCATTGCGCGGTGGTGCCGCACAGCAGGTGCTGTCGGCCCCCGCCATCGAGCGTCTTTGATTCCCGTTTTACGGGACGAGCCCCTGCCGGATATCCCCCTTAGAGCCGGGCCGCTGGCTCATCACTTCGCTCGCCGGGTTAGGGGGTGTGAAGGCCTGCACGTGATGGCCGCACAATAGCTGTGCGGCGTCAGCGCCGTTGACTCTCGTTTATTTCCATCGACCAGCTTTTCCTTCTTTCCTTGCCGCCAGGCCGACACTAAACCCGTCTTGTCGATCTTTTCCACGTCGCCGCCGTCCCACCTGTTCGGCAGCAGCGCGACGTGACGGATAGTAGCCAATTCCAAGCTGGGCTGGCGATGCGACGAGGCGAGCGATGAACGAAACCATCACCGACACCGAGAAAACGGTTGATCCGGCTGCACTGGCGGCGCGGCTTGTCGGGGAGATGCCGGCCGATATCGCCGAAGCGCTCAATGAACAGATCCCGCAGGTCGCCGCCGCAATTCTGCAGAACCTGCCGCTGGACACGGCGGTCGCGGTGCTCGACACGCCTGGCCTGCACGAGGCGGGCGAGATTGTCGAGGCAATCCCGCGCGATCGCGTGCTGCCCATGTTGTCCGGCATGTCGGCCGACCGCGCGGCCGACGTGTTTCTGGAACTCGACGAGCCGGTCCGCTCCGACCTGATGGCGCGCCTCGACGCCGAAACCAAAGCGTCGGTCCATCAGCTTCTGACATATCCGGAGGAAAGCGTCGGCTCGTTGATGACCACCGAATTCGTCAGCGTGCCCGCGACCTGGACCGTCGCCCAGACCTTGCAGCACGTCCGCATGGTCGAGCGGAGCCGGGAAACCGTCTATGCCATCTACGTCCTGGATCCGGGCTCCAAGGTGCTGTTGCGGGCGCTGCCGCTACGCCGGCTGATTACTGCCGATGCCAACGCCTCGGTTCTGGCGGCCGCACCGACGCGACGTCCCGTCACCATCTCGCCCCATGCAAGCCGCGATGAGGCGACGCGCCTGATCTCGAAATACGACCTCTTGGCCGTCCCGGTGGTGGACGGCACCGGCCAGCTGGTCGGCATCGTCACTGTCGATGACGTCATCGACGCGATCGTCGAGCGACAGACCGAAGAGGTGCAGCGGTTCGGCGGCATGGAGGCGATCGACGAGCCGTATATGGACATCGGATTTGCCCAGATGATCCGCAAGCGTGCGGGCTGGCTTTGCGCGCTGTTCATTTCGGAAATGCTGACCACGTCCGCCATGCAGGGTTTTCAGGGCGAACTTGAGAAGGCGATCGTGCTAACCCTGTTTATTCCCCTGATCATGAGTTCGGGCGGCAATTCCGGGTCCCAGGCGACTTCCCTTCTCATCCGCGCCCTTGCGCTTCACGAACTGCGGCTCATCGATTGGTGGCGCGTGGCATTGCGCGAGTTCCCCACCGGGATCATGCTGGGCAGCATACTGGGCATTATCGGCATCGCCCGCATCACCCTGTGGCAGATATTTGGCCTGTTCGATTACGGCCCCCACTGGCTGCTGCTCGCAGCCACGGTCGCCGCCGCGCTTGTCGGCATCGTCACCTTCGGCTCCATGGTGGGGTCGATGCTCCCGTTCGTGCTGCGCGCCATCGGTTTCGATCCGGCCGCGGCGTCGGCTCCCTTCGTCGCCACGCTGGTCGATGTCACCGGACTTGCAATCTACTTCGGTGTTGCGGCTCTTATTTTGCGCGGCACGCTGTTGTGACCGGCTTTCCGGCTCGCTCCAGGAGGGGCCGGGCCATCAGCGCCTCTTTGCCGAAAATTCGCGGACGCCCGTGATGCTGGTTTCCCAAAAACGCCGCCGTTGCGATCTTTCAAAAAGAACCTCGCCGTCGTCGCGTCCTCCAACTTCAAGCGGCCAGCGAAGCCTGACGCGCCAAGCTCACGGTTCTCGGTCGATCCTATTACCCTGTGGCTTTCCCGCCCTTTGCCCGAGAACAGCAAACCCTGAGTCCTGGGAGTTCTCCAGCCGACGCGCCTCGCGCGTATCCAGAGCAGTTCCGAATCTGATCGAATCGTCCGTTTGGCGGCGTTCGCGGCGAGAGTCCTTGTTGGGCGGCGATCGCAATTCGCGTCAACGGTCTCCGGAATGGATGCCGAGGTCTTTGGTGACGCCGCGGCACAGGGTAGCAAGGTCAAAGGCGCTCGATCCGTTGCCGCCCCAGCTTTCCAGCGCCGCTGCGCTTGGCGATCGACGTTGCAGCAGTAATTCCACAGAAAATTAACCGCCCGTGCTTGCGTGCGGCGTGCTCGACGGCAGTCTCAAGGGCGTATCCAGCAGGCTGCGAGATCACCGGCCGCTCTAAGGATGGCGTCTTGTGGTCGCCATCTGATTTCGCTCGCTCATGCGGCAGCGCCCCGCTGTCATCGCCGCATACGTTCGCAACCAAAGAAAGGCCACGCCTCCTCGCGGACCTGGAGGACGGGGTTTGCGGCGCGCAAGCCAAGACGACCCCAACGCGCTCGCCGGCATCGCCGGCGGTGCCGCCCGTTGCCTCAAGTGTACGATTGACAACAACTCAGCCGTCAGCCGGCAGTTCGGCTTGCCGCCTGAGCGGCGATCGAGACTTGTCTCGGACGGTTTGCTGGGCCTTTTGACTCTCAAGCGTCTGCCAACGCTCGACGAGTCCCAGCCAAAATGCCCTGTCGCTCGCATTGCGCGCCGCAGCGGCAAGCCGGCGGCATTCATCGGCACGCCGCCGAAACTGTTCTACACTCACTTCAGCCTCCCCTGCCGACCGGCCCTTCCTTCTCGACGGGAGCTTGAGGAATCGCGGTCGGAAACTCAAGGACTGTACCCAATCTCTTGGCAGCGACTCTTAAACTTTTCGCGAGGCTTGGCGACCTGCCCCCCAGCTCCTGTGCTGCCCGCCATGTCCCGACCCTCCCCCCGATGCCGGGCAGCGTGCGGCGCTCGCGGCGCAGGAGCTTCGTATGCCGACAAGGTTAAAAAGTTTCGAAACAGAAGCCGTCAATCGCGTCTCGCGACGCGGATTCCAAACACATTGGGGACAGACCATGAACGCAAGTCAAGACCGCGGCCTGTCATGTGTCCGATATGCAACACCTGAGCTATATTTGATTGAGGATATTTTCCGATCACGATGCTCGGGTGTATTCAACACATGCCTGGGGCGGGGGAGGTGGTGGCCCCGATTCCCATAACCGGGGGGCTAGGGAATCGGGGCCTCGGTCGCAGCGCGAGCGGCCCTCGGTGTTTACTCAATGAGGGACGCTGCCGCGCGACGCGGCTGCCGCTCGCGGGGTCTCGCGGGGTCTAAGAAAAGGGTGCGCTTAGGTTTACCGCAGAGAGATCGGCGCCGGCCGCTCGGGCAGTATCGGCTACTCAAGAGGCCCTTTTCATCGGTGCTTGCGGCCTTGCCGTGCGGACTGCACCGGGCGGTACAACAAAGGCAAGCCGCACGAGATTAGCGAAAACCCAGTTCCTTGGTTACCAACATGACAGGTGCGCCGTCAGCGCATGAGCGCCCGGCCCGACAAGCACCATATCGGTTGCCACTAGCCCCGGCCGGCCCTCTTTCACCCCCCGGCTGATCGGGGTCTCTTATCTCCCCCTTGTGTCAATTGCCTCGTTCAATTTCCTCCATCGAGTAGCCGTCGCGCGATCACCTGCGCCTGGATCTCGGCCGCGCCTTCGAAAATCGAAAGGATGCGCGCATCGCACAGTATCCGCGAGATTCTGTACTCGAGGGCAAACCCGTTGCCGCCGTGGATTTGGACTGCATTGTCGGCGGCGGCCCAGGCGACCCGCGCGGCGAGCAGCTTGGCCATGCCGGCCTCCAGGTCGCAGCGGCGGCACTTGTCTTTTTCTCGTGCCGCGTAGTAGCTGATCTGACGGGCGATCATGATCTCGGCCGCCATCATGGCAATCTTGTCGGCGACGCGGGGAAACGCGATGAGCTTCTGCCCGAATTGTGTGCGCTCCTTGGCATAAGCGATTGCTTCCTCCATGGCGGCCTGGGCGACGCCGATGGCGCGCGCCGCGGTCTGGATGCGCGCCGATTCGAAGGTCTGCATCAGCTGTTTGAAGCCCTCCCCTTCGACGCCGCCGAGCAGGCCTTCGGCCTTGACTTCGAATCCATCGAAGGCAATCTCGTATTCCTTCATGCCGCGATAGCCCAACACCTCGATTTCGGTGCCCGTCATGCCCGGCGCCGGAAACGGATCGGCATCGGTGCCGCGCGGCTTTTCGGCGAGCAGCATCGACAGCCCGCGATAGCCGGGTTCATTGGGGTCGGTGCGCACCAGCAGGGTCATGAGGTCGGCGCGGACCGGATGGGTGATCCAGGTCTTGCTGCCGGTGACCTTGTAGACGTCTCCGTGTCGCACCGCGCGGGTGCGCAACGATGCGAGGTCTGAGCCGGTGTTCGGCTCGGTGAACACCGCGGTCGGCAGGACTTCGCCGGAGGCAAGCTTGTGCAGCCATTTCTGCTTCTGGGCGTCGGTGCCGCTGCTGAGGATCAGTTCGGCGGCGATCTCCGCCCGTGTTCCGATCGAACCGACGCCGATATAGCCGCGCGATAGCTCTTCTGAGACCACGCACATGGCCTCTTTGCCGAGGCCGAGACCGCCGAACTCCTCCGAAATGGTGAGGCTGAACACGCCAAGCTCGGCCATCTTTCCGATCACCTCGAGGGGAATATAACTGTTGGTGCGGTGCCATTGCTGGGCGTGGGAAATGACCTCGGTGTCAACGAATTTGCGCATTTCCTCGCGCATGGAGTTGAGCGTGTCGTCGAGGCCGCAATCGCCGACCGTGGCGCCGTGATGATCGGCCATCAGGGCGATCAGGCGAGCACGGTTTGCCGCGGTGTTGCCGGTCGCGATGAGTTCGTTGACGGCAGGCGAAAGGCGCGCCGCGACCGCGCGCGCATCAAGGCCGAGATCGAAAGGCCGCACCAGTTCGCCCTGGCTCATCGGGATGCCGCCGGCCATCTGGGCGAGGAATTCGCCGGCGCCGATGCGCACCAGCAGCTCTTCGATCTCTCCGAGCCGGCCATTCCGGCCCATCGTTTCCAGGTAGCTCGCGAGCTGGCGAATGGCTTGCGTATAAGTCGCAAACCAGGCAAGCCCGTGCGCGGCTCGCTGCTCGCGCTCGACGAGACCGGCATCAATGCGGCCGTTGCGTGAAAGGCGTTCACGAACCTCAATGGTCGCATCGTGAAGCAGCGCGTCGGCTGCGCTGCGCGCTGCCTCCATCAGGGTGTTTAAATCGGTTGCGGTATCCGTGCGCGGCTCGGCAAGGGACATGGATCTCTCCTGCATTTCGATGGGGCGCCCGGATCACCCGTATTGCAACGCACAATAATAGAAATTTCCACGTCGAGCGCCAGTGCCTGACCGCTGCGAACATATGGGGGTCACAGGCATTACGTTAAGACAGCCGGCAACCCTGGCTTTGCGCCAACCTGACTTCCGTACCGAGGGCTCCTTGCGACTTTTTGTGCTCGCCTACCGCGTCGCATATGACGCTTTCCTGAAGTTTCTGAATGACGACGGCTGGGCGATCGCGAGCCACATCGCCCTGTCGATGCTGATGTCGCTGTTTCCGTTCCTCATCTTCATCACCGCCTTGACCAGCTTGCTCTACGGCTCGGAGGAACTCGCTGAAAAGGCGGCGCAAATTCTGTTGGAGGCGTGGCCCGAGCAGGTGGCGGGGCCGATTGCCGGCGAGGTTTCCAACGTGCTGACAAGGGCCCAGGGCAGCGTGCTCACCTTCGGGGCGGTGCTCGCGCTCTATTTCTCGACCAACGGCGTTGAGAGCCTGCGCATTGGCCTCAATCGCGCCTACAATGAAACCGAAATGCGCTCATGGTGGCTGCTGCGCTTGGAATCGCTCGTGTATGTGATGGTGGGCGCTATATCTCTGAGCGCGCTCGCGTTCCTGATCGTCCTGGCGCCGCTGATCCTGCCCGCCGCGTCGCGCTATCTGCCCGGATTGGCTGGGATTGAAACCCTCATTACCTTCCTTCGATACGCCGTCACGAGCTTGGTGCTGGTGCTGGCGCTCACCGTCGTTCACAAATGGTTGCCCTCCGGACGCCGGGGCATCCGCGACATCGCGCCGGGCGTCGTGGTGACCCTGCTGCTGTGGCTTGTGTCTGCATTCGGCTTCGCCCGCTATCTGGCGGCATTCTCCGGCGCCTATGTGAGGACCTATGCGGGCTTGGCCTCCGCCATGGTGGCGCTCGTGTTCCTGTACTGGACAGCCGGAATTTTCGTTTACGGCGGTGAGTTGAACCAGGCGATTCGCCGAGCCAAACGGCGCACCGGGCAACTGTAGTCCAAGGTTCGCTGCGGGCCCAATCTGCACGGCTTCAAGGTTTGAATCGGACCCGGTGACTATCTCCCCGGGAAGGGCACGCTTGGCTTTCCCCAAGCGGTTGCTACGGGTGCAGCGCGAAAAGATGCAAGTCGTAAATCAATTTGCCGATCGAAAAGGCAACTGCGCAACCGATCATGAACAAGATCGCCCACACCGCATAGTCGACCTGTTTCTTGAAATTGGATAGCGCCTGCGATCGCCGCTTCGAGCCCATGAACAGGGCGCGGAGGAAAAGAATGACGGGCATCGCGGCCACGATGATCCCAACCAGTTTGAGCATGGAGCAGTTCTATTTCGGGAGGTTCATTGCCGCAATTAAGCATAGTATGGCGGCGCATTCCAAGGGGGGCGCAGGTATTCGCCCACCCCCCAGTGTTGGTGTCGCGGGTGCCATGCTGCTTATCGCGGCGAACTCGCCCAAATGAGACCAGGCTATTGTGCTGTCGGATGTTGATCGCGAACACGTGCTCCCGAACCGGCACCCGGTCCGGCGCCCCTCGGGCTTCTCCCCGCACGGCCTCGCGGCGCCTGCCGGACGGTCTCGCGACAGCTGCGCCGGCGAGCCAAATACCAAAGGGCCCTCTCGCGGCGGACTCTCGGAACTTCCATTCGCGTTTTTGTTCAGGCGACCGCAGAATCAGGGACGTGACCGAAGAATGCGCTGGTCGTAGTCGTTAGCCAGGGCGCGGAGTGCACTTGCGCCGTCGCCGGAAAATGAGGGGCCGTGCATGAGCGCCAGTATGCGCGGTGAGAACTCTGCGAGCCGACGGATCGTCGTACCCATGCCTGGGTTTAGGCTGGAATATCGGACGACGTCTTCGGCGGCAATCGCAGGCCCGACAACATCGCTCTCTGTCAAAGCAGGACCATCGCCGAGTTGGGTAAACAAGTCGCCGCAAAGCAGGGTTCGGCTCGTCTCTTCGTAAAGAACGCCGGCGTCCCAACCGTGGGGAATATGCGGCGTGTCGATGTAGCGGAGCCGCTTGCCTTTGCCCAGATCGATGACTTC
>JASHRR010000883.1 GCA_030037185.1 Xanthobacteraceae bacterium
AGGAGGTCCGCGCGGAAGCCCCTGCCTTTAGGCATGGAGGGGAAACGCGGAGCGAGTGGTGAAACAAAGCAAGAACTCCTCCATCCGCAAACACAATCGAAAGACCCAAGCGACGTTGTATCGATTGCGGCTATACGGCCTCTCCGCTTGGGGGCGAGAGAGATGCCCGACACCTGGAGGCTGGACAAAAGCCCCCGCCTCAGGCGTGGGGTTACCTCCCCGCTTCCTGCTCCAGCGCCGCGAATGGCGCGGCGGCATATACGATCCGGCCCCCCACCATGGTGAGGAGCGATTCGATGGTGCCGATCTCGTCGGTCGGGACGCTCACGAAATCCTTCGTCAGCACGGCAAGATCGGCGAACCGGCCGACCGCCAGGGTGCCGCGGCGCTCCTCGTCGTGGCTGAACCAGGCGCTGCCTTGGGTATAGAGCCGCAGGGCTTCCTCGCGGCTCGGCAATTCGTCGGCATCGCGCGTCGGCGTGCCGGCGACGGTTCTGCCGTCGATCATCCACTGCAGCGAGACGAAAGGGTTGTACGACATCACCCGATGCGCGTCGGTGCCGCCACCGACATGGATGCCGATATTCATGGCGGTCTTGATCGGCGGGGTGTGCCGCGCGACTTCGGCGCCCCGCGTCCTGATGAGAGCGTCACCGCCGAAATACATGGCATCCTGCATGAGCCAGCCGACGCCGAGGGCTTTCATGCGTTGAAAGCTCGCAACCGATCCGTCATTGAGATGGGCGATCGACCAGCGCAGCCCCGCGATCGGGGTCTCGCGGTTGACCCGCTCGAACACGTCGAGCAGATAGGGCACCGAGACGTCATTGCTCCAGTGCTGGGTCAACGTCATGCCGCGCGACGCCGCCCATCTGGCGACCTCGTAGTATTGCTGCTTTTGGGCTTCGGTCGGGCTGTCGTTGTTGTACATGCCCCAGGTGACGTTCTCGCCGATGCCGGCGAAGCGCAGCATATCGTCGCCAAAACCCATCGGCAGCATCTGAGTGAGGTTCTGGTAGTCCTCCAGTTCCTTGCCGGGGCGCTGCGCAAACAGGCTGAAGGCCACCCGCACGGTCAATGCGTGGTCCTGCCATACCCGGAACAACGGCAGATAGCTCGCGGCCGTCATGTTGAAGCCGCCCGGATCGCTGACGCCGGTCAGCGCAAGGCGGTTGAGCTCGCGAAAGAATTGCCGCGTACCGGCGACGCTTTCATCGAACGTCGGCAGCGGCAGCCTGTCGAAGAGAGCCGTAATGGTCGGATTGTCGCCGTTGATCCAGCCGGTCGGACGGCCCGCGGCGTCCCGTTCGATCTTGCCGCGGGGCGGCAGGTCGGCGTCGTTGACGATATCGAGCGCTTTGAACCCCGCGGGGCTCAGCAGCGCTGCCGAATAGAACAGCTGAATGTAGACCGGATGGTCAGGCGCGGCGGCCAAAAGTTCGTTCTGCGTCGGCCGGCGCCTCTCGGCAAACTGCTGGTCGGTCCAGCCTCCTGCGACGACGATCCACTGGCCCGGCCGCGCCTTCTGCGCCGCCTCCGCGATGCGTGCCATTGCCTCGGGGATCGAACGCGCGCCGATCCAACTCACCTCGGTCGCGTAGAACAGGGCCGCCCGGATCGCATGCATGTGGGAATCGATCAGACCCGGGATGACGGTGCGGCCGCCGAGATCGATGATGCGAGTTGCCGGCCCCGCCAAGTCGCGGATTTCGGCCGAACGGCCGACTGCCGCGATCTTGCCGTCGCGCACCGCCAAGGCCTCGGCAATGGTCGAGCGTTCATCGAGCGTGACGATCTTGCCGTTGACGAGAGCGATATCGGGGGATTGCGCGGCGGCCGGCAGGGCGAATGCCGCCAAGGCGGCGGCAAGATGCAAGCCTGCAGCAGCAAGAAATGCCGATCGGTTCCTCATCCTGTCCTCCTAGAAATCCCGCCCGACACGCAGGGCAATCACATCGGACCGCGGCCGTCGCCTCGCCGCGCTTGCGGGGAGAGGACGCGCGCCAATTTCCGGGTGAGGGCGGCATGTCCACACCTTATGAGCTTCCTCGGCCTGAGGCGCCCCACTCTCCTTCGCAAGCCAGCACGAGAGGCCGCGGCGCGCGCACGGCGGCATCTCAATGCCCCGTCGCCAGGGCGGCGAGTCTCGCCGGATCAGCCGGGCACGCATTGCCGCGCCAAACCACGTGCAGGTCGGGCCGCACGAGAATGAGATCGTGGCCATAAATGTCACGGGCGCGTTGGTTCGGCAAGTCGAGGACAGCGTAGGGCGCGCCGTGGGCCGCGAAGGCACGCCCGAGGCTTGCCATGTCGCAGCTGCCGGCAAAGCGCAGCAGTGTATAGCGGCGCCCGTAGCCGATACGGTCCTGCACCGCCGTTGCGTCGTCAAGCCAGACATGGGGCAGCCGCACGCCCGGATAGGTGGTCGGCACATAGTCGATGAAATTGTGCTCCGGTCCGTCGCTCGCCTCCGTCGCAATCAGCGGCGATCCCACATAGCGATAGCCGAGCTCGGCGCCCACCATCTCGTTGGACTTGCGCTGTTCGATATCGGCGATGCGGGCAAGGTTGGCCCGGGTCTCGGCACCTTCCGGCGTATCATCGCGTATATTGGGACGCCACATGGAGCGCCATTTGCGCCGCCCGGTCGCGGCAAAGCGGGCCGCCGCGACATTGCGCTCGCCGACCTGGCGGCGCTCGATTTCATAGGACTTGAGCAAGTTGGGCCCGCCCCAGCCGGCGATGGTGGCGGCGAGTTTCCACGACAGATCGATGGCATCACCGCACCCGGTGTTCATGCCGAGCCCGCCCGTCGGTATCACCAGGTGGACGGCGTCGCCGGCAAGGAACACGCGCGAGCCGCTGCCGTAGCGATCGGCGATCAGGAGGTTCTGCCGCCACACGCTGCAATTGATCATCTCGAACGGCAGCGGCATCGCGATGGTCTTGGCGAACTGCGCCACCATCTCGCAATCCTGCTCTACGACCGCGTGCAACGTGAAGTGCCGCGTCGAATCCTGCAGGATCAGGAACGTGTGCTGCGCGTCGGCGACATGATAGTGGCGGCCCCTGCCGATCGGGATGCGCTCATAGAGATCGTCGCAGCGATAGAGCGCCTGGCGCAGCTCGAGGAGGTTGCCCTCGCCCTTGAGGGCGATGCCGAGCTGCTTGCGGATCGGGCTGGCGCCGCCATCACAGCCTGCGAGATAGAGCGCGGTCAACTCCGTCGTGCGACCGGCGCTGCACAGGCGTGCCGTCACGCTGTCCGGATGCTCGACAAAGTCCAGGAACTCGGTGCCGTAGCGCACCGTCACACTCGGAAGCTTCTCGGCGACGGACTTCAGCAACGGCTCCAGGGTGTACTGGGAAATCAGCTGGTAGGGCTCAAGCGGCATCGAGGCATCGCTAGAGGCCGCGATCGTCTTTCTGGCCTCGGCGACCGATGGGTAGGCAAGGCGAAGCAGCGGCGGTTCGAGGATCGAGGTGACGATGAAGACATCCATCGGGCAATGGGCCGGCAGACCGCTGGCGCGGATGCGATCCGCTAGTCCCATGCGGCGGAAGATTTCCATGGTGCGCGCATTGCACCGTTCCATCTTTGGGAGGAACTGCGGCGCTTCCTTCTGTTCGACAAGCGTGCAGCGCACGCCGCGCAACCCGAGATCGATCGCAAGGGTCAACCCGACCGGGCCCGCACCTACGACGAGAACCTCGGTTTCGACCATGGGACCCTCCGGTAACGAAACACTGGAGCAAACCAGGCGGGGACGAACCCATCCCGTCGCCCAGTGTGTCGAGCGATGTCAAGGGTCGCTGGCGTTGGACAAGCAGGTTCAAACGCGCAGGTCGGCCGTTCGGGACGCTCGCGCTGCAACTTCTGAGGGAGAAGGCGAATCCGCCGGCGAAGCGCGAGATGGCCAAACGCGCAATGTTTTCGAGGCGGTCGGGATCGCGCTGCGGGGATCGTGAGATCTTTGCGACAGCGTTTCGTCTCGTGTCGAAGCGGTTTACCATGATAGCAAGGCGCGTTCCCACCATCGGCGCGTTGCTTGCTGACGTGCCGCAAGAAAGGCGTGTATGCCGACATGCGCGGGCACCACGACGAGGTCAGCATGGCGTCTTGAAGGTCGCCGTTGCCCGCCACGGGCATGGCCTGTATACGCTTCTTGCGAATCACAAGGTTGCCCATGCTTGAGCGATCGGCCCAACGCCAACACCAAAATCCCGCAAGCCGTGCGCCGGCCGACTTCCAGGAGCATCTTGCAAATCTGGAGGCGGCAGGCCTCCTGTTGCGCATCGACCGCGAGGTCAACAAGGACACCGAGCTGCATCCCCTGGTGCGATGGCAGTTCCAGGGTGGACTCGATGAGGATCGGCGCCGCGCCTTTCTGTTCACCAATGTGGTGGGAGCGGATGGGCGCCGATTCGACATGCCGGTCGCGGTCGGGGCGCTCTCTGCGTCGGCCCGCATCTATGCGCTCGGCATGGGCTGTGCGGTTGACGACATCGGGAAAACGTGGACGGGGGCCATTGGGCATCCGATCCCTCCGGTTAGCGTGGCATCGCCGCGATGCCAGGAGGTGGTCATCCTCGGCGACGACCTGCGCCGGCCCGGCGGCGGGTTGGCCCGCCTGCCCGTGCCGGTCTCCACCCCGGGCTTCGATGCCGCCCCCTACCTGACGGCAACGCTCTGCATCACCCAGGATCCCGACACCGGCGTGCGCAACATGGGCACCTACCGGGCCCAGCTCAAGGCCACCAGCCGGCTGGGCGTCCGCATGGCGTCGCGGATCGGCGGCGCCGGCGGCTATCTGCACTGGCAGAAATATCGCGCGCGCAAGCAGCCGATGCCGTGCGCCATCGTCGTCGGTTGCGCCCCTGTCGTGGCCTTCACGGGCCCGCAGAAGCTTGCCGTCGACTATGACGAGATGGGAGTCGCGGGCGCGCTCGCTGGTGGTGCGATCCGCACCGCGAAGGCCGTGACGGTTGATCTCGACGTGCCGGCCGACGCAGAAATCGTAATCGAGGGTTTGATCGATCCGGAACTGCTGGAGCCCGAGGGGCCGTTCGGCGAAAGCCATGGTCATGTCGCGCTCGAAGATTTCAACATGTCGATGCAAGTAACGGCGATTACGCACAGGCGAGCGCCGGTGTTCGTGTCGATCATCAGTCAGGTGACGCCGAGCGAGTCGAGCGTGATCAAGCGCGTCGCCTATGAGCCGATGTTTCTTTCGCACCTGCGCGATAGCTTGTCGGTGAAGGGCGTCCGCAAGGTGGTGCTGCATGAGCCGCTGAGCAATATCCGCCCGGTCATCTTTCTGCAGTTCGCGCGCGGCACGCCGCAAAGCGAGGTCTGGCGCGGGCTCAACGGCGCCGCTGTCCTCAAGGCCGATTGCGGCAAGATCGTTATCGCGGTGAGCGAAGATATCGATCCGCGCAATGCCGATGCGGTGTTCTGGTCGCTCGCGTACCGGGCCCACATGGGCGACGACGTTCATATCATGCCTTATCGCTCCGGCGGGCACGGCCCGAAAACGGGCCGGCGCCACGGCGATTCAACGCTTCTGGTCGATGCCACGTTGAAGGCGCCGATGCCGCCGCTGGCGCTGCCGGCGCGGCCCTACATGGAGCGTGCGCGCGCCATGTGGGAGGAGCTCGGCCTGCCGTCACTCACGCCGCAGCCGCCGTGGCATGGTTATTCGCTCGGCGAATGGGACGAAGCTTGGGAGCGCCACGCCGCCCGCGCCGTCGAGGGGCGCTGGGACGAGAATGGCGCCGAGACCTTCGCTCGCCGGCGCGGCGGGCTTACCCCGGAGACGCCGGCTCGGCAGGTAGAGGCAAGCAAGCGGAGCGAAACCTAGCGCATGTTTCCCTTTTTCGCACATAAGCCATTGATTTTCCTAGGGCCAGAAGTGTGGTTTGTCACTACACGATGGTCTCACCTGGTTTTGGCGGGATCGGCGGATCGATTTTGTTGATGCCGAGGGCACGCAGCACCATGGCGGCGCGATGAGTGCCGGCTGTGACGGATCGCTTGGTGGTCCCGTCGCCGA
>JASHRR010000107.1 GCA_030037185.1 Xanthobacteraceae bacterium
GAGGCCGTGGGATCATCAGGTGCGCCAGGCGGTGCTGCTGGCAGCGCCCTACATGGTCGTGGCCAGCGCGCCACTTGAGGGGTTTCTCCATCGCACCAACGAGCTCGACACGCTCGGGGATGACGAGCCCGAGACTTCTTGCCACATGAACAAGTAGGTAATTTCACAATTCAGTAAGTATTGTTACCAGCGGCGCCAAGTTGACGGAAACCCAGCGGTTTGAATTTGCAGGCGCATCATACCCCGGGAAGCAGATTTCCGTGGCGTCGCTGCTACAGCCGGGGGAGGATGGAAGCGGCTAAGACAGAGGTTCGACTTGCCGCAGAACATCATTCCAGTCTGTGTTTGCCTCGTCGGGGATGCGGACCTCGAGCGGCAGACGGGTCGCCAATCGCGATGCAAGCGTGTAGGCGGCGCGCTGGCCGATACCATCGGCATCGTTGTCGCCGCAGATTACGAGCCGCTGTGTAGCGGTCGCCGGCTCGAATGTCGTGAGCTGGCTGGCGGAGAGGCACGCCCACACCGGAAAGCCGAACAGCAGTTGAGCTGCCAGCGCCGTCTCAATACCCTCTGCGACGCCAAGGACAGGAGCCCCTGGCGCGAGTCTGACGGCGCTGCCGGGCGGGATCTTCCCGCAACAGAACATGCGCACGGGTTCAACGGGCGCCTTGGCGCCCGTGGCAGAGAGGTAGGTCTTGTGGATGTTGCAGGGCCTGCCGGTGGGATCGGTAACGCGAGCCAGCATGACTGGGTGAAAGGTGGCCGGCGGCCCCCGATGGTAAACACCCAACGCGGTGCGCAGGCTCGTCGGATAGATCGGCAAGCTGATGCAGCGGTGACGCAGCCAGAGATCGGCCGGGTCGCCGATACGAACGGGTTCGCCGCTGCGCCAGAGGGCGTTCAAGCCGTCCCTGATCGATGTCTCGGAACGCACCGGGCGCGAAGGAGGGGGCCCACCAGGAAATAATGATGGATGATCGACGATCACCTCCTCGATGAGCAGGGCTGCCTCTTTGAACGGGAGGCCGCGCGTGCGCATCACGAGGTCGATACCGGATCCCGGCCCGCACCGATTGCAGTAGAACGTGCCGTCCCCGTTTTTGTCGTCCCATCGGAAGCGGTCGGTGCCGCCGCAGACGGGACAGGGGCCATGCTTGTTGCGCAGGCAGGAGGTCTCGACACCGAGCTTCGAGAGGACCGCGAACCACCGGCCACGCACACGGTACCGCAAAGAGTTGGACGGATGGATCATTCCGACGGGGCCGTTTCCGGGTTCCGTTTCCCTTCGATCCTTAAGTGGAGGGGGCGGAACGGCAAGCTGTCACTTGACGAGGCTATGAGTTGAGGCGGTAACCGTCGGCACAGCGGGAGACGCGGCCTGAGGCCACGAGCTGCACCAGGATGTCGGCGACATGACTGGCGCGCATGTGGACCGCTTGGCGCAATTGCCGCTGGGTGACGGGCTGATTAGCTGCGGCCAGGACCTTCTCGATGCGCTCCACGGACGATGGCTGGCTGTGATCGGGAGAGCGGGGTGACTGGTCGACGACCTCGAGTGCGAGTGCCGGCGGATTTGCCACGAGCGCCAGAGGCAGCCTGTCAGCGCCGGGCGCCGCGCGATGTTCGATATCGAGGTACAGGCCTTTGGCATGGCGCCGGAGATAGAGATTGGAATCGCCGAAGGCGTGCAGATCGGACGATCCCCTGAGGGCCTGACCGCCGCGCTCGTGGGCGGCGCCTTTGCGGGCATGATGGGCGATGACGACACCGGTGTGGAACTCGCGCTGAAGCGAGCGCAGATAGCCGAGCAGCGGCGCTACCTCGCCGGCGACGTTCTCGTCGATGGCGTGTAGGCGCACCAGGGGATCGAGGCTCAGCAAGGCGGGGCGCAGCCGGGCGACGGTGTCACGCAGCGCCCGCCGATGGTCGGCGCGATCGAGCCTGAGGGTCGGCACGCAGATGATGTGGATGTCGAGGGTCTCGAAATCGACGCCGGCAGCAGCGGCGATGCCCTGCAGGCGCTGGCGCAGGATGGCGTAGCTGTCTTCGGCGGCATAGAGCAGCACGGCGCCTGTCCGGCGTGTCGGGAAGCGACGCAGGCAGGGGGCGCCGGTCGCGACCGCGACGGCAAGATCGAGCGCCAGGAACGTTTTGAAGCTCTTCGGCTCGCCGCCGATGATGCCGACGGCCTCGGCGCTCCACAGCCCCTCGATCATCCACACCGGCTCGTTCGTCTGCATGTCGGCGAGCTGCGCGGCACGGATCGTTGGCAATGACGTCATCGCCGCCCCCGGGTGGATGGCGTCTGGCGCGGACTTGACAGAGTTCTCGATTCCGAGCGCGGCGGCTTGCGGTCGCAACCTCTCTGTGTCGAACAGGTCGGGTTGCTTGTCATCGGAGGCGCGGGATGCCCGCAACGGGCCCGTCGGCTTCATTGCTCAGTCTCGATCCCGTCCTTCATACGAAAGCTTTTGCCTTCGATGACGACGGTGTCGACATGATGAAGGATACGGTCCAGGATCGCGGAGGTCAGGGTGCTGTCATTGTTGAAGATCTGTGGCCAGTTCTTGTAAGCTCGATTCGTAGTTATGACAGTGGGCGCCCGCTCGTAGCGCTGGCTGATGACCTGGAACATCAGGTCTGCGCCAAGCTTGTCGATCGGGAGGTATCCGAGTTCGTCAATATGGAGAACGCCGGGCCTGGTGTATCGGCGAATGTCACGCTTGAGCTGACCGGCGGACTTGGCGGCTGCCAGAGTATTGATAATGTCGACCGCAGTCGTGAAGAGCACCGAATGCCCGGCGAGGCAGGCGGCGCGTCCCAGAGCGATGGACAGATGGGTCTTTCCGAGGCCGACGTTGCCTATGAACACGGCGTTGGTATTGGTCGCGATGAAGTCGAGGCGAAACAGGTTCTGGATTTGCGGGCGGTTGATCTTTCTGGGCCAGCTCCATTGGAAGTCATCGAGAGTTTTGATGACCGGGAAGCGGGCATTCCTGATTCGGCGTTCGGTGCTCCGCACGTCACGCATGGTGAACTCGCCCTCGACGAGCTGGGCCAGATAGTCGACATGCGAGCTCTGCTGCTCGGCGGCTTTATGCGCCAGGGCGTTATAGTTCCCGTGGATGTACTGTAAGCGCATGTGCAGCAGTTGAGCCTCCAGTTGCGCCCGATCAGTGGATCTCATCACCGTTCACCTTGTAGTCGTTGAGGTCGGGGGGAGCGACGTCGAGGTCGAGCAGATCCTGGCGCCGCGTAAGTTGCAGCGGTCCCGGCTCCGGCAGTGCTCTTGTGCGGGCCTCGAGAATGTTGGCGATATACTCGGCACTGAAGGCCTCGAAGGCGAGACCGTCGCTGATGGCGCGGGCGACCTGGTCGCGCGAATAGATCTCCGCCAGGGCCAGAATTTTGCGAAGGTGCTGGCGAGCATTGAACCTGCGTTGTTCGAGGCCTTCGTAGTAGGCCGCCGCATCGGGCGACAGCGTGAGGAAGTGCGTCAGCAGGCGCTGTTCGCGGGCGCGGTGCCGCTGGGCGAGCAGTTCTTTGCTATGCTCCTTGTCCTCATAGTCCTTGTTCCGGCCCCAGCGGCGAATGTGGCGTGCGATCAGCTTGTCGTCGAAGTAGATACAGATCCGGTCCGGCCAGGCCTTGACCGTCAGCTTGCGGTGAGCATAGGCACTGGGGACGGTGTAACGATTGGAATCCAACCGGATCCGAAACTGACTGGAGGCGATGCATGTGAGGGTGCGCGCGCAGTCATAGGAGTTCGGATTGAGGGGCTTGAGATGCGGACGTTCCTGAACAAGCAGATCGTCGGGGCGCTGCCGCGTTTCGTGATGGATACGCACGTTAGCGATGGTGTCGAGCCAGAGCTTCGCCGCGGCTTGAATGGCGGTGAATTCGGCCAGTTCCAGGCCCCTGAGGAAATTCTTCTTTACGTAGCCGACTCCAGATTCGACGCGCCCCTTCTCATTGGCGCGACGGACATTGCAGGGCGCAATCTCGAAGCCATGGTGACGGGCAAAATCGACATACCGCGGATTGAAGACCGGCGCGGTGCCGACCAGACGCTTGAGGACCGCTGATTTAAGATTATCGACCATGACCTTGCCAGGCACACCCCCGAACGCAGCGAAGGCGTGTTGGTGGAAGGTGAGGAAATGCTCCATCGTTTGGGAGACAGAGAACTCCACATACATCTGCCGGCTATAGGCAAGCACCATGACGAAGAACGAGAGCCGGCGCTGGGTGTCATCGATAGTGACGGTCCCGTAGCTCCCCCAATCAACTTGGGCGCATTCGCCGGCGGCGAACGCTAACTTCAGATAGACTGGCAGCTTCGTCGGACGGATGCGGCGCACGTAATCACGCAGGATGGTGATGCCACCCTGATATCCTTGTTCACGCAGGCGCTGGAAAATCTGCTGGGCGCTATAGGGATGGGTGTCGAGGAGCCTGGTGACGGTCGGCTTGAAGGGGTCGAGCAAGCTCTTTCGCGGCCGGCTGCTCCGAGGCGTGAAGTGGGGGCGCGCCACCCAGGTCGTGACGGTGCGTGGGTCGAGACCGAGGAACCGCGCGGTCTGCGCGATCGTCAGGCCCTGGCGATCGTGGCAATCGTGGATTTTACAGAACGTCTCGTAATCGATCACGACCGCCCCCGCCGTCGACCTGGCCACCTGTAGTGGTCCTCGCGACCCGGGATGTCGCTCGCGAGGCGGCCGGCGCCTGCGAGTCGGAAGTCGCGAGAATCTCGTTGCCCAGGCGTAACAGATGACCGGCGGCGACTGTTATCTCATCTT
>JASHRR010000884.1 GCA_030037185.1 Xanthobacteraceae bacterium
CCCTTCACGAGCGGCTCCGCTCGCGACCGAGGGAGCGAAAATGGTGAGGCGTTGGTTGCCATCCATGGCCGCGATTAGCTTACTAGTTCCGCCTCCAAGGGACGCTTCGGTCGCAGCTCCGAGGCTCACCGCCGGAGGATTACTGTCGTCGCTCTGCGCGGGCCACATTCGGCCCTCCAAAGGATTGCTGAGCGGGACGCGCATCGTCAACGAGATGAAGTCGTCTACACCAATCTCTTTCAGTCTGGCCTTCAGACCTTGGACCTCACCGCCCAATTCTTGGATTTCGTAACGTTGCTCGGCAATCACTTTGTCTTGGCGTGCCTCCTGTGTCACAAAAAACCCGACCGTCGCTGCGACCGCAACCGTAGCGGTGGCAGCCAATCCGATACTCGCCAAAAAAACAGACTTACGACTTCGCAACATCGCCGACTTGATTGAACTGACCTTGGTTTGATCAAGGCCTACCGAGGCGGAAGCGCGCTCGCCCACAAAGTCGATTATCGCCGCAACGCCGGGACTATAATTCCTTCCACGTCGCTGCAAACAGGCCGTCACCTCAGCTAGAGGCCGCACTTCAACTCTTTGCGGCTGCATAAAGTCCACATCATCCGCCAAAAGGCGCAACACATCCGCTGCGGGGGATGGCATCGACTCCAAAATGAGGCGTTGGAGACTCAGAGGGATGGTCGGCCTCAGTCCCAATTCAATGAGGCGCGCCTGAATGGAGGCAAGCGGAATTGCCTCGATCTCAGTCGGATCATAGTGCTCTATGAGCGCCGGGTCGGCGTCGAGGGCTGCCAGAATTTCCTTGGCGGCGCTGCGCTGTTTGGGAGCCATTTACTCTCCTCCTTCCAGTCGCATTGTGGGAGGCTGCTCCGGTGCCAACTCGTATTCAGCCTTGAGAAATTCCTCCGTTGCGCGCCGTAGGGCTCTTTTCAAGCTGTCCAGTTGGCAAATCGACAAGTTCAGCTTGGTCGCAAGCTCCAGGCTGCCTAGCCGTACCGGGTCGTGCAGTATGGAAAAAGCCAGAGTTCGAAGCGCGGGATTTTTCCCGTGGAGAAACGCGAGAAAAGTCTCTTCTTGGGAACTGCGAATAGCTGAGGTCTCAGGTGTCGCTCGATGATCTTCGATCGGAATCACCTTTTCATCACTGCACTGGGTAATCTGATTTTCTGCCGAATTAGCCAAGTGATTGATGTCACTTAGTATAACGCCTGCCAGATGTTGAAAAATCGAAACTTCGGGATTCCACGCGCGAATCCCCCGTCTAGTTTTTTCGATAGCTGCTTGAACGAAATCGTCAGATGTTTGGCCCCCCGGAATCGGGCCAAACCTAGTGCCTCGCCAAATCAGCCGGTTTAGCTTGCCCTCCGCGACAAGTAGCAGCCGCGGGTAGAGGTCATTCCAATCGATTTGGGTCCAATCAAAATCGCTAGTCTCAGCCATCGCCGCCTCCGACCGCCTCAACCCTTATCCTTATATTGCCGGCCAGAACCGGCGTTCTGGACACGTCTCAAAAAAATTTGCAAACTGGAAGGAGGTAGCCCGGTATGCCGGCCGCGTCGCGCGTGCCAACCCATCAATCGACACGGCGCATCCGGGCTGTCATTTCGAGGTGGGGACGGACGTACCGGACAGGACGATCCCGCAAATGATCGAGGCGTCGCGGGTGCAGCCGGAATTGAATTTCAGCTGGTTTTTCGAGCGGGACAAGCGAGGCTAGCCACGAGAGCGTCGAGGTTGTCCAGGTTCGTGGCGACGAGGCGGTCCATGGTGTCTGCCGGTGCCAGGTTATCCCGGCCCTCGGCGTAATTGGTGGGCTGACGCGAGGCGGCCCGCAGCGGGCGGCGGACGAAGCTTGTACTTGCCCGAATGGTTCTTACACTTGCTGGGACGATGGCCATTGGTATGGCGGTTGCGCTCTATTATGCCTCACACAGGCGGTCGTGCCGCATAGGCTGCTTTAAACTTATCAAGCAAAGTCGCGTTAACCCGGGGCAATCCATCGACAACAGCCTTCGCCCAATCGAAGTACTCTACTTGCCTCTCATGGCTCCATCCCATGGGAGGGTTCGCCGCCACGTCACGCAGATTGCAGATTTTGTCCGCAAGTTTGACCAGTGCGCCTTCCCTACTCATCCGATGCGCGTGTTCAATCTGCAAGCGCTTGCGCTCCTCTTTCGGCAATGATTTGTCGTCGGTCATTTCAACGACAATTTGCGCAATCTCCTCGCCGAAGGTTGTGCGTAGCTCCTCCTCGGTGGTCTCGGTGTCTTCGATAGTGTCGTGAAGCGCAGCAGCTGCCAGTATTACCGGATCAGAGACACCTCCATCAATGCACAGGACGTGCATCAGGGCAATTGGATGATTGATATACGGACTCGCGTCGCTGTCTTTCCGTCGTTGCATGCGGTGCTTCTGCGCAGCGAACTCGACCGCGCTAATCACCAAACCGACGTTGTAGGAATCGTTCATTAGATTACTCTGCTCCCCTCCCGCAGGCCAATCCAAGTCATCAGCCGGGCGCACTAAAGAGCGCGTCAAGACTCTGCGTCGCCAGATAGACGACATCAGCCGCGAAATCTACCAACAATTGGACGACCTTGACATCATCATAGAAGAAAACTGGCCTCATCTGTTGGCCAAGCTCCCGCCTGAGAAAGATTGACATGGCGCGGAAGACGGAACCATCGCAACCGACGAAGTAGATCATCTACAAGCTGGCTGCCAAGCAGATGCGGCTTGACGTGCTCAAAACCCCCGACGGGGCCACTGCGATGGAGAAGGCCGCGGCAGCATCCAAGGTGCCGGCCACGAAGCTGATGGTGATACGGCGATGAGCGGCCGCAAGCGAAATCACCCGCGGTGACAAGCGCAGATGGCCGCATCATGTTGCGCTTCCGGCCGACGAGGTGCGGGGCCTCATGAACAGTGAGGTGATATTTTGCGCTCCCGGCGTCCTGTGTCGGCGACGCCGCTCACGTCCTCCCTGCGCCGCGACGACAGTGACTTTGTGGTGTTCTGCCTTGCAGAGCCGGAAGATGCGGAGGCCTTTGCTAAGCGCATTGGTGGGAAGCGGTTGCCGACAGGCCGGTTTAGTTCAGTGACCCGAAGCGGACGCTCCACGCCGGCTGCCCGCGATGTTCTCGCTTGAGGAAGTACTACGGGCGGATCGCCGTGGTAACGCATTGGAGCGCGTGCTGGTGAGCGCGGGCGAGTTTCAGCACCTGTAGGACCTTGGCTGCGGCGATATCCGATCGATAGGTTCCGCACTCGCCGATGCCGTGGTGATCGACGTGCAGCATGATTCGCGTCGCCGCCTCGCGATCCTTGTTGAAGAACCGCTCCAGCACCTCAACGACGAACTCCATCGGCGTGTAGTCATCGTTTAAGAGCGTGACCTCGCTCATTGCGGCGGCGGTGGCGGGTTCGCCACTGTCCTCGGACATGCTTAGTTTCGGGGCCTCACGGTCGCCGTTCTGGTGCAGCACCCAGCGCTCACCATCGAGCGAGAGGCCACCGCCCGGCACGATCATGTGGGCGTGCGGATGGTGGCACCCACGCCCACAATACCCTGAGCGCCGATAATACCGATGTTCAGGTCTTCTACCCCTTTCACCCGCTTCATGGTGTTACCCTGCGGATCCTTCGCAGACCGGAGCGCGGAGATGGGGCGGTCTGTGTCATGG
>JASHRR010000885.1 GCA_030037185.1 Xanthobacteraceae bacterium
CACCTAAGCCGGATGCCCCACGCCGCAGATCGCCGCCATCACCGGTCATTCCCTCAAGACGGTAACGAAGATCCTCGACAAGGACCTCGCCCGCACTCGTGTTCTCGCCGGCGAGGCTGTCACCCTGTTTGAGAAGGCAAAAGCAACCAAGTTTGCAAACCGCTTGCAAACCAGAACAGCCAAACCCTCGAAAGGAACGTCTAAGTGATTGATTTCTCTGGCGCGCCCGGAAGGATTCGAACCTCCGGCCCCCAGATTCGTAGTCTGGTGCTCTATCCAGCTGAGCTACGGGCGCGGCTGAGATGCTGGAAAAGCGGCCGGGAACTCCCGACGGCCCGCCATAGCTATAGGCTCCATTCCAACTTGGCAAGGCTCCATCCGGCTCCATTCCCCAGCCTCACTTGCCCTGGCGGATCGCTTGCGAGCGAGCCTGCCCGGGTCCGGCAAACCACCGGCACGGTGCTTGGCGCCTTTGCCCATTCTGCGCGCATGATTCGAACTTCGAAATCGCTCTCTAGGCGTGGGCGCGTTCGCTGCGCCGTTCGTGAAGCGGGATCGGTCGATCGGGGATTTTCAAACGCAACGTCGCCCCGATTGTTCCATCCACGAGCGTAATCTCGCCGCCGTGGGCGCGCACGAGCTCCTCGGCGATTGCGAGGCCAAGTCCGGCGCCGCCGGAACGCGTCGAGCCCTGGAATGCCTCGAACAGGTGCGCCCGGGCCTGAGCCGAAAAGCCCGGACCCGTATCCGCAAGCTCGATGATCACGACGGCCCCCTCGCGCCGGCCGGTGATTCGGATCTGATCGCGCGAGGGGTCATTGGGGGCGCGGCTTTCCAAAGCCTGCATGGCATTGCGCGCCAGGTTGACAAGGACGCGAAGCAATTGATCGCGGTCTGCATCGACCGTCAGACCGCGCTCGACCGAGGTGATCCAGCCGATCCGGCAGTCCGGCTGCAATCCCAGCGTCTCACGCACATCCTCGACGAGCTCCATCAGGGCCAGGGCTCGCCGGTCGGGCGGCGGCTCCTGGGCGCGCCCGTAGGACAAAGTCGACTGGCAGAAAGCGATCGCCCGCTCGAGCGCCCGCATCAGCTTGGGGGCAAAGCGCTGCACCTGGGGATCGGGGAGCCTCGCCAACCGGTCGGAAAACAGCTGAGCTGACGCCAAGAGGTTGCGCAAATCATGGTTGATCTTGGACACTGCAAGCCCAAGGTTCGCAAGGTGCGTCTTTTCGTGAAGCATATTGGCGAGGTCGCGCTGCATTTCCGCAAGTTCGCGCTCGACGAAGCCGATCTCGTCATGCCGCGCGGTTGCTGCCAAGACCCGCGCGCCGTCTTCGGGGTCGGCGCGAAAACTCGCCATGTTGGCGGTGATGCGATAGAGTGGCCGCACGAACAGGTAATGCAGCGCAAAGTAAACGAGCGCCGCACTGATCGCCGAGATGGCGATGGAAAGCATCATGATATTGCGCGAAAAAATCCACATCGCGCTCCGCAACGGGCCCTCCGGGATGACGATTTCGACGAACTGGCCGCCACCGGGCGCCGGCCCGACGGCGCGCAGGAGATCGGTATCTTTGGCCACCAACAGGGTGCGGAACGCCTCCACGATCGCTCGCAGCGGCCTCATGTCGCGAATATCAACCTCCTGCAGCACTTCGCTCGGCAACTCGGTGGTCGCGAGCAGCCGCCGCTGCTGGCCAAGCTTCATAGCGAGCGCGCGAGCCCCGATGCTGTCGAGAATCTGCCGGGAAAGCTCATCGGGCACCTGAGGCGCAGCCTCGAACACAAGAGCGGCCGTGTGGGCGGCGCTCAGCTTATTGTTGAGCCAGACCAGACGGAAGTTCGCGATCGACGGCACATAAATGCAGACCTCCGCCAGCATCACGAAGAGCACCGTCAGCACCAGAAGCTTCGCGGACAGACCAAAACGGATGCGCGGCGTCGGCGCGGCGCCAGGCGGCTCCATGTGGTCGCTGGTCGTCTCCAATCGCTTATTCCCTGCGAAGCCACTGGATCATGCGCCGCACCCTCGGATTTGCCGCGAACGGCGCGAAATACATCATCGCGGCGCGTTTGTTGATCTCACCGAAGATCGGATAAGGCACCACCAGCTCGGCCATGGCGCGAATGTTGAGACCCTGACCGATGGCGAGCACCCAGGGCGTAATCAGTTCGCCGGCATGCGCCCCCACAATGGTCGCGCCGAGCACGCTGCCGCGCGCATTGGTCACGACCTTGACGTGACCGTCCGTCGCACGCTCGGCCTGCGCTCGGTCATTCTCGCAATATGGCCAGCGCATCACGCGAATCCGATATCCTTGGTCCCTTGCCTGCTCATCAGTCAGGCCCACATGGGCGATCTCCGGGTCCGTAAAGGTCGCCCACGGCACCGCATTATATCTCGCCTTGACGGGCAAACGAAGCAACGCGTGACGAATCACCAGCCCGGCATGGTAATTAGCTACGTGGGTGAACCTCATGCTCCCTGCAGCCACGTCCCCGATCGCGTAGACGCGGCGGTTCGTCGTTTGCAGGCTGCCGTCCACCACAATGCCGGCCGGCGTAAAGGCGATTTTCGCCTCCTCCAAGCCCAGTCCCTCGACCCTGGGCGAGCGTCCGGCAGCGATGAGGAGATGGCTGCCGGTGATGCGTTCGGCAGCCTCGCCACACTTGACCGCAAGCTCAACGCCGTCGCTTGTCTGCCGCACCGATTGCACGCTGGCGCCGACCCGGATCGCGACACCCTCGCGCCGCAGCGCGTCGATGACAAGCTGGGCGCATTCTGCATCATCCATAGCGAGCGGCCGCGCCGCCTCAATGACGGTGACTTGCGCGCCGAGGCGGCGGAATGCCTGGCCGAGTTCAAGGCCGCTTGGGCCGCCGCCGATCACCACCAGGTGGGAGGGCAGCTTACCGAGGTCGAATATTGTCTCGTTGGTGAGGTGAGGCGTTTGGGCAAGACCCGGAATCGGCGGAATAGCGGGCGACGATCCGGTCGCGATGACGAAGCGCCGTGCCTGCACGGCGACTCTTACATCCTCCACCATCACGCCAGCAGGGTCCGTGAAGCGCGCATTCCCCGCCACCACCCGAATACCAAGGCCGGTGAAACGCCCTACCGAGTCGTTCGGTGCGATCGCCGCGATCACCTTGTGGACGTGGCGGTAAGCGCGGGTGAAATCAACTTCAGATTGCGAGTCGACCCCGAACGTCCCTGACGTAACGCCGGCGTGTGCCCGTTTCGCGGCGGCAAGCAGCGCCTTGGAGGGTACGCAGCCGTAGTTTAGGCAGTCACCGCCGATCCGGCCTTTCTCGATCAAAACGACCGAGAGGCCAAAGGCCGCCGCCGCGGCGGCAACCGAAAGGCCGCCGGAACCCGCTCCGATCACGCACATGTCGGGCTTGAGCAATTCAGCCAAGCCATTGCCTCCGGCCGCCACCCTACCCCCTTGCGTCCCGTCAGTGCAAAATAAGTGCCGGGACGCTCGTGCTTCGCAGGGGGGCGACTGATCACGCCCTTGCGGCATCTCCGCTGCCGGGACACGCCTTGGCTCGCCCTCGCAGGGCGCTGCAACGCCTGCCAACAGGCGCGATGAGGGTAAGCAGCCCGAGGATGACCAGACCGCCGATCAACTCAGGGGTAACTGCGGCCCGCAAATCGAAATTGAGATGGCAGGCCGCCTCAGCCGTGGCCACGCAAGCCTCGTAGGCGCTCTCCTGCGCCACGATGGCTCCGCTTACGCCGGCGCCGAAGAACGCAAACGCAAAGGTCGCCGGCATAATTCCGAGTGCCGTCGCGACTGCGAAAGGCACAGGCGCGATGCCCGCCGGCGCCGCAATCAGATTGATCAGCCAGAACGGGAACAGCGGCACCAGCCGCAAGAAAAGCAAATAACAGAAAGCGTCCTTATGAAACCCCGCCGCAATCTTCTCGGCAAGCGGCGCGCCGCGCCGCGACCAGGCGCAGCGAGCTACGCAGCTGAATGCGCATTTGGCGATCAGAAAGATGATGGTTGCGCCGAGAGTGGCGGCGGTCACGGCCGCGAGGCCGCCGATCAGGGTCCCGAAAATCGCACCGCCCGTGACGGTTAGGAGCGCGGCTCCCGGGAACGACAGCGCGACCGCAGCCGCATAAACGGCAATGAAGGCGACGATCGCCATGACGCGGTGTGCGGCGACCAATCCCTCGACCGCAGAGCGGTGGCGCACCAGCGTCTCGAAAGACAGGTGGCGATGCCACCCCATGGCAACCGCAAACGCCATCAGGGCGAGAATCGCGCCGAGCGGGATCAGCCGGGCGAGCGCGGGCGTGCGATCCGCAGATCGTTGCGCTGGGTTGATCTCGATCGACATGAAAAGGTATCTATGTCTCGGGCGCCGGCGCGCTATCGCTTTGTCTGCCAATCGGCGACATCGCGTTATACACCAGCATTTCGGTCGCGAGCGGATTTCACTGCGATTTCACGTTTTTTTGCATATTGGCTCGCAGAAACGTGATCGACCTCAGTCGGGCGCCAGCAGATGTGAACGGCGTGCGTCCACCGCGCATTGACGAGACCGAGGCCCTCCCCTATAAGGCGCCGCAATTGAGCGATATCCTTGCCGAAACGGCAAATGCCGGTGGCGCTTGTTGTCTTCGTCAGCCTCCTTGCTACCCTCCCTGGCGCGGGAGGGTAGGGAGGGGCGAAAGAGTCCTGGCTTGATCTAAAGAGGAAGGCCGTGAAGCGGACCTATCAACCGAGCAAGCTTGTGCGCAAGCGCCGTCATGGCTTCCGAACCCGGATGGCTAGTCCGGGCGGTCGCAGGGTGCTCAACGCCCGTCGCGCGCGCGGGCGCAAGCGGCTCAGCGCCTGACCGCACGGCCCCTACTTTGCGCTCCCCCGTTTTTTGGGGAGGTCAGGTGGCGGTGCGCCGGCTTTGGCGATGTCGGTGCAATGGAACGACTGAAGCGACGCAAGGACTTTCTGGCGGCGGCTGGCGGGACCAGCGTTTCGACGCCGGGATTCGTTGTGCAGGAACGCTGCCGCGCGGATGGCGGGCCGGCGCGCGTCGGCTTCACGGTCTCGGCGAAAGTGGGCAACGCGGTGGAACGCAACCGCCTGCGCCGGCAATTGAGGGAAATTGTGCGGCTTTCCGCCGCCACTGGCCCGGATGCCGGCAGCGATTATGTGCTGGTTGGACGGCGGGCTGCGCTGGACATTTCCTTCGCCAAACTGACCGTGGATTTCGCGGGGGCGCTTCGACGCCTGAAGATGAAGAGGCGGGCGGTCGTCCCGGGCGCCCCTTTCCGACCCTCTCCGGCACGCGGAGCGGGTAGGCAGGGGCGGCAAGCCTCGTTAGCCGACCAGGGCAGGTAATGAACGACCAGCGGAACACCATACTCGCCATAGTGCTATCGGCCATCGTGCTGATCGGATGGGAATACTTTTACGCGCTGCCGCAGAAGCAACGGCAGGAAGAGCTGCAACGCCAGGCGCCGATCACGCAGGTTCAGCCGGCGCCACGGGCAACGCCGGGTCAGGGACCCACCCCTGCCGCCCCAGGCGCTGCTCCGCGGGTTCCAGAGCAATCCACCCCCGCCGTCAGCCAAAAGAGCCGCGAGGCCGTCATCGCATCGAGCGAGCGCGTTGCGATCGACACGCCGCGGGTCAAAGGTTCGATCTCGCTGAAAGGAGGTCGCATCGACGACGTGTCGCTCGTCCAGTATCGCGAGACCGTAGATCCTTCCTCGCCGGCGATCGTGCTCCTATCGCCGTCGGAAAGCCCGCACCCGTTCTATGGGGAGTTCGGCTGGATCGGCCAGGGCGGCGGTGCGGTGAAGGTACCGGGGCCGGACACGCTATGGCAAACAGACGGCGCCGGCACGCTCGGCGTCGGGCGACCGCTCACGCTCACCTACGACAATGGCGAGGGGCTGGTATTCCGACGCACCATCTCGGTAGACGATAAATATCTGTTCACGGTCAAGGATGAGGTCACCAACAACAGCGGCGCGGCGGTGACGCTTTATCCTTACGCGCTGATCTCACGGCACGGCAGGCCGCAAACCTCCAACTACTATATTCTCCACGAGGGCATGATCGGCGTCCTCGGCGACCAGGGTCTGCAGGAAGTCAAATACGACAAGATCGAAAAAGAGAAGCATCTGACGTTCAACGTCACCAACGCTTGGCTCGGCATCACCGACAAATATTGGGCCGCGACGTTGCTGCCTGACACCGATGCCCAGGTCCAGGCGCGTTTTTCTTACGACGAAGTCGGCGGCGTGAAGACCTACCAGACCGATTACCTGCTCGATCAGCAGATCATTGCACCGGGCGCCACCGGCGTCGCCCATGCGCGCTTATTTGCAGGCGCCAAGGAAGTTCAAGTCGTCGATAATTATGAGAAACAGCTGGGGCTCAATCGGTTCGAGCTTCTCATCGATTGGGGGTGGTTCTACTTTTTCACCAAGCCCCTGTTCTTGCTGATGGACCTGATCTTCCGCTGGACCGGCAACTTCGGCATTGCGATCCTGACGGTTACCGTGATGCTCAAGGCCCTGTTCTTCCCGCTCGCCAACAAGTCCTATGCGTCGATGGCGAAGATGAAGGCCGTGCAGCCGCAGATGCAGGCGCTGCGCGAGCGCTATCCGGACGACAAGGTCAAGCAACAGCAGGAGCTGATGGAGCTCTACAAGCGCGAGAAGATCAATCCGATCGCCGGCTGCCTGCCTATTATGATCCAGATTCCGGTGTTTTTTGCGCTCTACAAGGTGCTGTTCGTCACCATCGAGATGCGCCACGCGCCGTTCTTTGGCTGGATCCGGGACCTGTCCGCGCCCGACCCCACCAATGTGTTCAACCTGTTCGGCTTGCTGCCTTATGATCCGACCCATCTGCCGCTGATCGGACACTTCCTGGTGCTCGGCGCCTGGCCGCTCATCATGGGCGTCACCATGTGGGCGCAGATGAAGCTCAATCCGCCGCCGCCCGATCCGGCTCAAAAGGTCATGTTTGACTGGATGCCGGTGATTTTCACCTTCATGCTGGCGTCGTTCGCATCGGGACTGGTGATCTACTGGGCGTGGAACAACACGCTATCGGTCATCCAGCAATCGATCATCATGCGCCGCAATGGCGCTAAGGTCGAATTGCTCGACAATTTGAAGGGGGCGGGGCGCGGCATCAGAGCCCTGTTCAAAAAAGGGCCGGGCTTGCCGAAGCTGATTCTGGCCGGCGCCATCGTGGCGAGCATCGCGATTTACGCGTTGTCGGCCGCAACATCCGCGTGAGCGGTGCGCTCTGACATCGGAGATCGGCAGGTGTCAGCGCTCGCCTTTACGACGAGCCAAATCGGCGCCGGCCGGCGGCTGTTCGCAGCCGAATGGCGTTTCGTCTCGGCCGCCGCCTCAGTGGCGTCCCTGCCGGCAATGAAGGGAGTTGAGATCGCCT
>JASHRR010000886.1 GCA_030037185.1 Xanthobacteraceae bacterium
TCGGCCCGAGATGGTGGAATCTGCGCCCGAAGCCAACGCCAAGCAATGGGTGAGGCCAGCTTTCATCCCACCTGGACGCGCGCCAGAGGTCCGGTCGCAGCATCGCCTGCTTGACACCCACTGGAGGGCGCGGATTAGAATCAAAATCGCGGGCAGCGAATGCGCGGTCGCCGCCAGACGGAGAAGACGCGATGGTCGATGTCATTCAAGCCGATCAACGGGCCGCGTATGCGGATTACGACAACCGCACTCTGTCGCGCGATCCGCAGCGTGTCGCGGTTTCCGATCTTCCGATCGTCGATCTCTTGCCCTTCATGGGCGAGAGCGCGTGCGAGGACCGGCTGCGCACCGCGCGCGCGGTTCGCGCGGCGTGCATCGATATCGGCTTCTTCTACGTGACGGGCCACGGTTTCACGGCAAAGGAGCTCGATGACGTGCTCGCGCAGGGCCTCGCGTTCTTCGCCTTGCCGCTCGAAGAGAAGATGAAGGTGCTGTCGCCAGACGTCGACATGCCGGGTTTCGTGCGCACCGGCGGAATGGATCCGGAAAAGAACCGCGACAAGGTCGTCGACATCAAGGAGCGCTTCTCGTTGACGCGTGAGCTCAGGGCCGGCGAGCAGGTGCGCTCTAATTCGAGGACTGGAAAGACGCAGTGGCCGTCCCGCGCATTGCTTCCGACGTTTGAAGACACGATGAAAGACTATATCGCGCAGCTGCAGCGTGTGACCGAGGCGCTCAATCGCGCGTTTGCGCTGAGCCTCGATCTGGCGGAAGACTATTTCGATGGTCTTTATCAGCGCCCGGACATGACGCTGACGATGAATTTCTATCCGCCGGTCAATCCGTCCAAGCTCAAGGCCACCCAGTGGAGCTTTTCGCCGCACGCCGATTACACGGCTTTCACCGTGCTGTTGCAGGATCTCAGCGGCGGCTTGCAGGCGCGCAATTCAGCCGGCGAGTGGATCGACGTGACGCCGAAGGAAGGCACCTTCGTGGTCAACGTTGGAAACGTGTTGGCGCGGTGGACTAACGACCTCTACAGTTCGACGCTCCATCGCGCGCTGCACGTCGGCAACAACGCTCGGATATCGGCGGCGTTCTTCGTCTATCCGGATGCCACTACGGTCGTGCGCTGCATCGAGACGTGCCAAGGGCCGGACAATCCGCCGCGATACGAGGACGTGACGACGGCGCAATATGTGCGGGCGCTGCGCGAGGATGCACATCGTGCGGGCCGTCCCGCCGTTACGGTCGACACCGCGCAACGTCTGCAGAGCGTTCAGCCCGAAACGCGCAGCGCTAATGCCTGACGACATGGTTCCACATGTCGACCCATTTGGCCGTATTGGTGTTCACGGCCTTAGGATCTGGTCGAGCGAGGTCGGCGAGTGAAGATGGAAACCACATTGCAAGATCCGAGGTCGGAGGCCGCGTCGCCCCACTCCAGCATGACGCCCCACACCGACGGCGACACTGGGTCATGTGCCCCGACGCCAACGTGCTCGTGACCGGCGACGTGTACGGCAGCAGGAGTTATCCCAGCCTCGACTGGGGCAGCGGCGGCAGCATCTGCGGCATGATCCTTGCGCTCGAAACATTCCTCAGGGCGGCCAACGATACGACCAAGATCGTGCCCGGCGTGACGTGCTCCCACCACGCGCTTGCTGCTTCCCGCCGACGCATCGGCTCTGTCCCGGTTTTGCGGCGTCTGCTGGCGCGCTCAAGGACCACCATGAAACGTACGTCTCCACCTGGAAAGCGTCGCGGGCACGCAAATGTCCCAAGACCGGACAGAAATTCGAAAAGGATAAGCGGACCTACTGGGGCGTCTCTAGCGCCCGCCGCCGCGACTGGCCCGAGGCCGGCGTGCAAGCTAACTTCCACGACCTGCGCCGCACCGGCGCCGAATGCGTGCGCGCCGATGGCGTTGAACAGCGCATTGCGGTCGTCATCGACACCCGACCGCTTCACATTTTTCCGCCGATCGCCGATCAAGTTTTGCAGGTCAGGATTCCAAACCTCATGGACATACTTGTCCCATGACGTCCGATCAATCGACTGGTGCGCGTGGGTGGCGGATACGCTCGATTGCCGGCGTGATGTCAATCTCGCGCCATTCACCGCCCTTCAGGACAAGGCGATTCTTGCGCGTCGCGAAATCCATGTCCGCGTATTGGGGCTCATCTGAAAACGGGCCAAGGTCCGGTTCGCGGAGGTCAAGGCGACGCAAAGCATAGAGCACCTCAAATGGCTGAACAAACTTCAAGTCCCCTGCCGCGCGGATGGCCGGCAATACACAGTGCCATGAGAAATATTCTGCGGCTCGTCCGCGGGCAGAGCCGGCCGGGACACATTGCGCGCGGCAAACCGATCCACGAGCCGATAACGCGCGCACCGCAGAGGCGGCTTCGCGGTGGCACAACCCTTCAAGGTCGCGATCGGAACGTGGGAACAACTATTTCGAATGCGCTCTATCACACTACCGGCGCGAATCGCCGATCCGGTGTTCTGGAGGGATAAGCCGTAAGCGCGGTGGTCACTTCGGGCTTGACTACGCAGAAGGAGACAGAAAATGCGAGTTCGAACTCGAAATGCCAAGTCTGACCCCGCTCCCCTTCACACGCCAAGCGACCTGAAGCCGAATGGCGTTAGGGATCTCTCGGGCGCGCTGAATATCCTGCTCGCCGACATGTTCGCTCTGTATCTGAAGACGAACAATTTTCATTGGCACAATGTCGTGTCCGCATTTTTAGCGACTATCATCTCCTGTTGGACGAGCAAGGCAACCAGATCTTCGCCACTACGGACGCTATAGCTGAGCGTGTCCGCAAGATCGACGGGCGGCACGGCCGTGCGCTCGATCGGCCACATTAGTTGCTTGCGACGCATCCGCGATAACGATTCGGATTTTGTCGCGGCAATGCATATACTCGCCGACTTTGCGACGACAACAAACAGCTCGCAGCACACATGCGCGAGACGTTTGGTCTGCGAGCGCGACAACGTTGCGGCCGCAAGCCATGGAAGTCTGGTCGACGAATCAGCGCGGCGCACATGGTTCCTGTTCGAGGCCACGCGGCAGACTGAGTCCTGGAGGACAGTTCCTCTCCAAAGGAGCAGCATCAGCAACAGGCTTTCAACTGCGCGTGCTGTGGTGGCCGCCAGGCCTGTCGGCATCTATCCATTCAACGCTTGCGCCCGTTCCAGAGATCAAGAGCCACGCTATTTCGCCATCAGGGTCTCGATCAGAAGCTTGGCGGTCGGTCCTGAAGAGGCGGGGTTCTGGCCGGTGATCAACTGGCCATCCCTGACCGTGTGAACACCCCAGTTCTTGACCTTAGAGAAGACAGCGCCCAGGCCGAGCAGCTCGTCTTCTACGAGAAACGGCACCACCTTCGTGAGGCCCACATCTTCCTCCTCACCGTCGGTGAAACCAGTGACGTTCTTGCCGTCGACAAGCGGCTTGCCTTCTGGAGTCTTGACATCGCGCAGCGCACCCGAGGAGTGACAGACAAGCGCGATGACCTTCCCGGCGGTGAGGAAGGATTCGATCAGCTTGATCGAGTTTTTGTCTTCCACCAGATCCCACATCGGACCATGGCCGCCCGGATAGAAGACCGTGTCGTAATCTTCTTGCTTCACGCTATCGAGGCGCACCGTCTTGGCCAGCTGAGCCTTAGCGTTGCCGTCCTTCTCGAAACGGCGAGTGATGTCGGTCTGGAAGCTGGGATCTTCGCTCTTGGGATC
Organism: Xanthobacteraceae bacterium; assembly: GCA_030037185.1. The sequence goes on from JASHRR010000886.1 coordinate 3,748, forward strand.
GAGCGGTGGGCGATTGCCCTTGGGGGAGGCCAATGTGATTTGGGCACCCACATCCTTGAACACATAGTACGGCGCGGCGAGTTCCTCCAGCCAGAAGCCGGTCTTGCGGCCAGTGTTGCCGAGCTGGTCGTGGGAGGTCAGAACCATCAAGACTTTCATCATGCACTCCTTTGCATGGCAGTTCGGGAGGCCACGAGCGTGGCTGCCGCTTGGAGGTTGGACGGTTCCGACCTCGATTTGAGCTAGTTCCGTTTGCCTATCAGTTGCGGCAACGCGCGCCGCGACGCTATGTTCCTGGGTAAAACCGGGTACGGAGGGCTATCGCGTTCGCGCCGACGTGCATTGCTCGAAATAGTGGACACTGACATGCCCATTCCAAGCTCCACGTAGCCCTTCGCCAGAACATGGCCTCAGCAGGCAAACCACGCGATGCCTCGGCTGCCGCCGAAACGGGCAAAGCCCTCAGCATCACGCCCGGTAGGGGCCAGCAATGAAGCCCAAGGTGGCGGTGGCGCCGGGATCGGCATCCCGGTCTTCGTGTCGTTCGTCTGCGTCAGGGTGGCGCCCTGAGCGCTCACTGTGGCTTCGTGCCCGTGCGGGGCCCTTCGGGTCGTTCGGATCGCTCTGGCCCGTTGACGCAAACCTTTGGCTCATAATCACGGGGCGAGGGGATTGTTGCCCGCGATGTGCGCGTTATCTGGATCGGGTTAAAACAATAATGGAGCGATGGACAAGCAAGGACTGAAAACCCAAATCGGCGTTTCGCTAAGCCTCGATGTAGTGCGCCGAGCGGCCGCGGCCTATGAAATGATTAAAAGCGCAAAACCTTATGTTCGACACGCTGCCGCTCTCGGCCGTGGAGGCACTGAGGGACTACGCTGCTGACAAGCTCAAGGGCAGAAACGGCCGAACGGTATTGTGCGAGCGCCACTAGGCGGAGCACCTCGGCGAGCTAATAAAGCAAACGCGCGCCGACGAGCGACGCCTGCTGTATGGCATAACAGGTGTCGTGCCGCCCAAGCCGGATGAAGACGACGAGCCGCCATAGGTCCTCTACCCCATCCGGCATCTACGTCCCCGCTGCTGGATAAATTTGAGGAGAACGTGTGACAGGACATGGCGACGAATTCGCGCATCCGGGCGGCGCTCAAGAACGCGCTCGATGTCGGCTCGCGGCCCTATGGAATGAATGCCTCGAGCGGCGCCTCGCCGGGCGCCATTGGCGGCTTCGGCCGGCTCAAGTCGGTGGTTTTGTTGCGGCGATAATCGCCGCGGTAGCGCTTACAGGCTGGTGGGCCGGACTGCCGCTGCTGGCGCGCGGGGGGCGTAGAGTATTCCCTCATCACGCCCTTGCGGCTTTTGGCCGGCCTGGCGGGGCAGCAAGCGCCCCGCTGCCTCGGGGAGCTCCAACGTATCGTAGTGCCGATGCGCGAGCGGCTCGAGGCGCGACTGAGAGATCAAGTCCTTGGATCGTCGGGGTTTGGATCCAGGCGGCGCAGTAGCGGCAGAATTCGTCGGCAGACGTTGCGCGTCATTCTCGTGGTCGCCTTCTCAGCGCGCCGCGCACCGCCTTGTCCACCTTCGCCACATCGAACTGCCTCGGGTTAAAGCTGCCGCCGCACCAGCGCTTCAGCTGTCGCTGCTCCTCGAACTCGTCGTGCTCCGGACTGAGCAGCACGCGCAGGAATTCAAAATAGCCGTGCGTCCCACCGACGTCCTCGGGCGGACAGCAACGCGCACCCTCGATGCAGGTCGCGGTCTTGGGCGCCGGCTTCACGGCTAGCAGCTTCTCGAGCGTCACCTTGTGCTGCCAGCTATCGCCGAAGTCGTAGAGATAGGCGAAGGACAGCTCACCCACATGATCAAAGTGGAAGTCGCGCAGTCGCACGGAGCTGGAGTCGAAGGCCTGCTGGAAATCGTCCGGCATGTCCTGGTTGAGCAGTTCGGGGTCCCCGAAGCGGAGGCCGCCGATCTCGAACTGGTGGAGATGCGAGTCAGTCCAGCCCATGGCCGCCTGCAGGATGTGGTGCAGCTGGGCGAGAGTGCTGTCGAGCGGCACGACCAGGCGGCGATAGATGACTGGCTCCACGCCCTCGAGCGACACACGAATCTGGACGGCGTTCGGCTCCTCCCAGACCGTGCGCCGGGATGTGGCGGCCTTGGTCGACACAGTCGTTGTCTCTGGCTTCATCGGAATGTCCGATCTTTGTGTAAGAAGGTTCTGTGAAGGGCGTTTTTGGGTCAGCTAGTACTACTGTATCATAAATTCCATCTCTGGCTGCTGCGAATGCGGCGCACACAGTGCGGGCATCTGTGAAGTCTGTTTGCAATCGCGGCGGCCAGCTCGCGACGGATCGTGGCGATCGAGTTGGGGACGTGGCGCTGCGGCCGGATCGGGGACGCCTCGGGGTCGATAACCACTGGGAAGGGGAGATTTTTTGATTGGAGCGGCGGAATGTGGTCCTGAGGGGGGAATCCTCTCCCTTTCGGAGATCAGGAAACCGTAGGCTGCGATTGCCAGTGTACCGTGGTGATGGAAACCCGGCCAGCCGCGGCCCTTATAATGCCCGAGGCCGATTTCCTGCTTGAGGTCCTCATAATCGCGCTCGACGCGCCAGCGCATCTTGGCGAGATCGACAAGGCGGCGGAGCGACATGTCCGGGTCAACGGTTGTGAGCCAGTACTTGGTGGGAGTCGCCTCGCCCTTGGGCCATTCGATGAGCAGCGTCTCTTCGTTAAAACGTGCTTTGCCCTGGAGCGGCGCAGCGCGCACCCGCACACGGGCAAAGCGCGACCGCAGCTTCACGTTGGTGCCCTCCCGCCACGCGACGGTGCGCCGCCCGAGCACCTTCGTCAGTTCATTGACCCATTCCAGCCTCCCGCTGATAGGAATCTCGACAACCATCTGATTCTACGACAGGATCATA
>JASHRR010000887.1 GCA_030037185.1 Xanthobacteraceae bacterium
TCTCTCGACCTTGCCTGCCGGGATCACCGTCCCGACGTTTCCGCAACGCTCACCACCGCGGAATTTAACCGCAGCAGCTTGCGGTGGCTTGGGATCAGCACCTGATTGCCGAACCCGAAAGGGCCCTCCTTCATCTCTCGTACAGTTACGCACCACCGTTTGGACCGGCGATGCCTCGTGTCACACGACCCCAAGCCGACATCGACCACCTTGGGGTCGCGCCTGGCGGCGTCATCGTCAATCTGCCGGATGAAGCGATGAATCGGCGGTTTGCAGGCATCACCGCGACGGCCACGCCCAGCTCTGTGGCGACGCATCCCTGACGACGGTTTCGCCGGCTTCTTTGACCAGCTCATATACACCACCGCCGGCGTCGCGCAGGAGATCAACCAGTTCGGTGGAGTGCGTCACCACGATGAACTGGCTCTGTTGCGACGCCTTGGCGATCAGCCGGCTCAGCGGCGCCATGAGATCAGGGTGCAGGCTTGTCTCAGGCTCGTTCAACACGACAAGCGGCGGCGGACGCGGTGTCATCAGCGCGGCGGCAAGCAGTAGATAACGCAGCGTGCCATCGGAAAGCTCGGACACGGAGAGCGGCCGCAACAGTCCGTGTTGATGCATGTACAGCTCGAAGATGCCGCGGGTTTCTTCGATTGTGATGGAGGAGCCCGCAAAGGCGTCGTCGATCGCGGCGTTCAAAGCGTGATCGTCGTTTTCAATGATCGTTTGCAGCGCAGCGGCGAGATCGGCGCCGTCGCCCGCCAGGGCGAACGTGCGCGTGCCCACGCGAGAGATCCGCGCCGGTGACTCGCGGTCGGTGCGGAAGTAATCGTAGAACCGCCAAGACCGCATGCGCTCGCGCAGCACGAGAAGCTCACGCCCGGCCGTCGCATCGGCGGCGTGGGTCATCATGCTGTCATATGGAGGGAGATCGTAAACCTGGATGGCTTTTTTGCCGTCCTGCCCGAGAACCTGGACGACCTGGTTGGTGCGCGAGGCAAAGGTGTTCGAACGCCGCAACATCGGGCCAGCCCACACCGCCTCCACCTTGATCTCGGGATCACGGTTGAATAGTGAAGGTTTTTGGTATTGGTACTGATCTTTCATGACCGGCAGGCCGAGGTCGATGGCATAGCCGTAATCCTCGCTGGCGAAACCAAGTTTGAGCGCCACGCTGTTTTTTCGCACGAGCGGCTGCACAGGCGCCTGCCCGCGTTTCACCGCTTTTGAAACGATTTCCGGCCCCGCCCATAGCGTCGATTGCAAACCGCCCTCCTGAGCCAGCGCGGCGATCGCTCGTCCCTGCGCGACGTCCGCCAATAGCCGAAGCGCGCGGTAAAGGCTCGACTTCCCGGCGCCATTGCCGCCGGTGATTACGTTCAGGCGTTCGAGCGGAAGGATCAAGTCGCGGATGGAGCGATAGCCGGAAACGGCCAGCGTCAAAATCATCGGTGGCGCTTCCTTTCGATCGGGGGTCGCTTTCTGTATCACAGAATGAGGGCGTCTCTGTCTGACACACGACTGGCCAGTATCCCGTGCGATGGCCTTGTCGTGCCGACTTCCGGAAGTGGCCCAAGGCTGCCGAGTTGAGCGACGCGACAGGTCGTCAGGAATCTGGGGGACACCGGACGTGCTGCGAACGATGCCCCAAGGGCAGAGCTTGACCCTCAAGCTGCAGAAACAGCGCCACGGCCTCCATCGAAAGCTGGAGGAAACGGAACGGGCTAATGTTGGAGATTTCGCTGAAGAAAGCGCACTGCATCAGTGATCGATTGTGTCCGAACTGCCGCATCATATGCCATTGAGTATCCGGGAGCTTCAGCCATGCACTGACCGAAGGAGCTTGGGTCGAACGGCTTCGCTTGACCGTCGATGAGGAGCACTGGCCGGTTTCGCCCGCGCAAAACAAGCGCAACGTAACAAAGCTGGGAACCGTCCACGCATGGTAGGCACTTGGGTAAGTCACGGTTTCGATAGGGGCCGGGTTGCCTGCGGCATGACCCAACCCGCGGAGTTGGGCGTCGCCACAAGTAGGCAGCTATCTGGGATTCACCGGCTGCAACGCCGGCATCGTCGGGCCAGAAGTCCCTGATCACTTTGGACTCAAGGAACCCCGTGGCGGCACTTTTGCGCCGTCATATGCACTACGCTGCGTGAATGACGGCGCGGCGCCGCCGAGTTGCGAGGCACCGCTATCCCAGCGAAGGGTGGCGCCATTGGAACCCACGGGGGTGAGCAGCCGCTTTGCCGGCCCCCAATTCGTCGCTTCCTCCCCCGGCGCATAGTCCGCATCGGTCGGGGGCATGAACCCCGTGGGGACAACTCCTGCCAATGGCTTTCCCAGTAGCAGAGTCGTTCGCGCCAGCGACAGGCGCGCCGTCGCAGCGCCGGTGCCGCGCAGGCCGTCGATCAGGCCGCGGATGACAGCAGCAGCCATCAGATAACCAGTGGCGTGATCGAGCGCCTGGACCGGAAGCGGCACTGGCCGATCGGCCCCCTGCCACGCCATGCCGGCCGCAGCTACGCCCGCCGACATCTGCACGAGGCTGTCGAACCCGCGCCGCGCCTGCCACGGTCCCGACCACCCATAGGCATTGAGCGCCACGTCGATCAGCCCCGGGCGGATCGCATGGCGACGCGCCTCGTCGTAGCCGATGGCGTCGAGCGCACCCGGGCGGTAGCCGTGGACCAGCACGTCGGCTTGCGCGAGCAGATGCTCGAACGTGTCGCGATCGGCGGCAGTATGAAGGTCGAGCCGGGCGCACCGCTTCCCGAGCGTGACGTCGGGGACAACGCTGGGCTCGTCCCATCCGGGCGGATCGATGCGCAGCACGTCGGCGCCGTAGCCGGCCAGGAAGCGTGTTGCGACTGGCCCGGCAAGGACCCGCGTGAGATCGAGAACTCTCAAGCCGTCCAGTGGCCGGCCGGGCGACGGCCGCCATGTCATCGGCGCGGCCGCAGTCCCGGTGATGGCGATCAGCGGCTCCACCGCGACCGCGCGCCCCTGCGGGTGGTTCGCCCATTCCTGCATGGCGCGCATTGCCGCGGCACAGCCGCCGGCGCTGACGACCGCCTGCTCCAGTGCGTCAGCTGACCAAGCCGCCACCGCACGGGCGACGGCGCCACGCTCTTCCTTGCAGCCGAGAACGCGCAGCGTTGCCGCCCGGTGTCGCGGAGCGTTGGTATGGAGTCTGATCCAGCCATCTGCGGCGCGATAGTCGGCGGCAATGGGGTCCCAGGCTGGCGGCACCTCCCAGCCCAGCGGCCGGATCGACCAGCCAAACCACAGGGATGCGAGCCGCCGGTCGACGGTGATGGCGGGCGCCGCGCTGAAAAGACCAACGACCTCCGCTACGGCAAGCGACGCGGCGCCGATCGTGGCCGCTGCCAGTTCGGTTACCGGAAAAGCCGACGGCAGGGCGTCCGATCCTTCGATGCGCAGCCGGTCGAGGGAGGAGGCCGGCAGATCGAGCGCGTCCCAGATCCCGCGCGTGAGCAATCGGGCCGTTGCGCCGCCCGATGGCAAGGTCTCCGATACGTTCGATACATCCGCACCCATGGTTTGATCCTCCTTGACCCACGGCAGGAAACTCTGTTCCAAAGGATCGGGAGCATCAATCTTGATACATAGAATCAACCATGGCTGAGTGGATGGATCGCCAGACGGCGTTGGCGACGCTCGACGTGCGGCCGCAGACACTCTACGCCTACGTGAGCCGCGGCCAGATCAAGATGATGCCCGACCCAGCCGATCCGCGCCGCAGCCTCTATCGGGCAGATGACATCGCGGACCTGACGACGCGACGCGACCGCGGACGCGCGACAGCGCGCATCGCCGCGAGCACCATTGCCTGGGGCGAGGCCGTGATCGCGACCGGCATATCCACCGTTCGGCACGGCCGGCTGATCTACCGCGGAAAGGATGCGGCGGCATATGCGGCTACGACAACGCTGGAAGAGACTGCCGCGCTCCTCTGGCAAAGCGCGGAGCCCATCGCGTTCCCGAAGGCTGCCATTGATGTTGCAGACCCGTTCCGCGCTCTCGCCGCCCTTGTAGCAACTAGCCATCCGATGCTCGGCCGCAGCATCGCCTGCCTGCACCAGGATGCTGCGGTTGCAATCGGCCATCTCGCCGCAAGTTTCGGTATTGACGGAGAGCCTGAACCTTTACACTGGCGCATCGGCACGCGCTGGCGCCTGAGCGCCGCCCGTGCGGAGCGCGTCCGCCAGGCGCTCGTGCTCGTCGCCGACCATGAACTGAACGCCTCCGCCTTTGCGACGCGGGTGGCAGCGTCGACGGGCGCGTCCGTCGCCGCGAGCCTGCTGGCCGGGCTCGGCGCACTGTCAGGACCGCGCCACGGCGGCGCGGGCGCCGCACTGCTGGCGCTGCTCGACGAGGCGGGACGGACCGGCGCCACGCCGGCGGTCGCCGCGTGGCTTGTCTGCGGCCAGCAATTGCCCGGTTTTGGTCACCCGCTCTATCCTGAAGGCGACGTGCGTGCAGCCGCGCTGCTGAGCGAGCTTGCCGTCGATCAATTGACGGAAGAGCTTCGACAGGCCGCCTATGAAGCCACGGGCGCCCTACCGAACATCGACTTCGCGCTCGCCGCCCTGACACGGTCGTTCAGGCTTCCGCCGCACGCGCCCCTCGCGCTGTTCACGCTGGGACGCAGCGTCGGCTGGGCGGCCCATGCCATCGAGCAGATCACGAAGGGCGACCTTATTCGTCCGCGTGCCCGGTACCAAGGGGCTGACGATTTGGGCTGACCAGATGCGGGGGCTAACCTAACGATCCTGCCGAACGTTGGCGGTCTGGATACCGAACCGCCGTAACTTGCTCCGTGAATGTCTCTTATTGGCCCTTAGGCACTGTGCCCTCGATGGCGTTAGCGCGGCCGCTATTGAAGGCCCTGCAGACCAAATGTGGTTCACCCATTTGGGGGATGCCCGCCACGCACGGCGGGCAGAAGGTTACTCGGAGAGCGGGTCGAACGCCTCGCGCGTCCGGCGAGGGTCGTCGTCCGGCCGGTGAACGACCATCGTGTCGCCGGACAGCAAAAACTCTCGCCTGGCGAGCAGCGTCAACGCCTGCCGCAATGCCTGCTCGCCGTCTCGGGTGTGCAGCTCGTCGGGCGGTTCGGCGTCACGCATGAACGTGACGACGAGCGCGGTCGGTTCGTGTCTCGTGCGGGCCACCATCTAGACCCTCCCCAAGCAACACCGTTTGAAGTCGCCGTCCTGTTGCGAGCTCGAAGTGACCGCGTGCGGCCGAGTAACAGCTAAACCACTCGCAAGTTCCCCGTGCGGCGGTAGATGAGGGTCGCCTTCGTCCGGCGCATCGAATGCGTGGCGAACTTCCTTGGGTCAAGACCTACGCTGGCAACCCTGCTTCACCAGGCGCGCGTGCTGCCGCGTCGTCAGAGATCGATCTGCTGCGGCAACGAAGGGCGTTGCCAATGATCAGGAACTGCCGCTCGTTCAGCAGCTTTCGACCAGAGTTTGTCTTTAGTGTTCTTGCGCGTTGCTCCGGATGGGACACCGTGGCGTGCCCTCTGTCAGCCATCGGGGGTTAACAGGGTCCTCGCCCTGCCCGCAGCCGATCCACTCCCCTTGTCGTGCGGGCTCGCACGAATAAAATTCGAGGCAACTTTCACGTGGGTGGCGACCATGAGAACCAACTGGGCAGCAAAAAACCGCGACAACCGGCGCGAGCAAAGCGGAATTGATCACCGGTGGATGGTGACCAAAGCCGAAGGTGTTCCGATTTGACCCGCGCCGGCAATCCGACCCCGTCTCCTGCAAGCCCGCTGAGTCGCTACTTACGGAATCGGTATCGTCCAGATCTACTCATTGGCTGCTCACTCGAATTCCACGATCATTTCCACTTCGACCGGCGAGTTGCCTGGAAGCCCAGCCATACCAACGGCGGAGCGCGCATGTCTCCCGGCTTCACCGAACACTTCCACCATGAGATCGGAAAATCCATTGACCACAAGCGGCTGGTCGCCGAAACCTTCGGCCGAGTTGACCATGCCGAGCACCTTGACCACGCGCTTGACCCGATCGAGGCTGCCGAGCGCGGTGCGGATCTTTGTCAGCATGATGAGGCCAGCTTGCCGTGCCGCCTCTCTGCCCTGCTCCACAGTGAGGTCCTTGCCGAGTTTGCCCTTCCCCACCCAGGCAGGACCTGCTGTGTTGCCCGACAGGAACAGGAGCTTTCCGCTCTGCACCGAGTTCACGAAGTTGGCGGCTGGAGCGGCATCCGCCGGCAACGTGATGTTCAGTGACTTGAGGCGCGCTTCGGCCCCACCCGGCGCCTGAGCAGACGCGGGGGCAGACAAGTCAAGCAACGCGAGGGTTGCGGTGAAGACAGCGGCGAAGATAGCTTTCATGTCGGACCTCATAGGAATGGCGGAAGCCATTCAGTGGAACGCGGTTTTCGGCGCCCGATCTTCAAAAGTAGCTTGAACCGTCGTGCGATGAAACGGCGGCGTTTGACGGTGGTGGCATGACGCTGCTACCAGACCACAAACGAAAATAGTGGATAGCCTTCGTCGACCCGCACCAACCGGTAGGACTGAAATTCGTCAGGTATACAGTTGAGGTTAGATGCGCAGACTACGGAGAGCACTCTCAAGAACTTTGTTGGGGGAGATCGCAAATGCAAGACCTACGCTCGAAACCGGTTGTCACGGCGTCTAGGCATCCGGTGAGATTATGGCAGTCGATCGTGACGGCTGTCGCAGCTTTACTGGGATTGCCAGAGTATGGACTGGCGCAGGCGCGAGCCGTGCCGGAAACCATGCAGATCGATGACCAGCCGGGCTATGTCCCGAATCCCGACGACGAGCGGCTTCCGGCTCCTTTTCAGCGCCAGATGGTGTTCTACCGCACCACGGAGGCGCCCGGCACGATCATCGTGCACACGTCCGAGCGGTTCCTCTATGTTGTTCAGCCGAACAACCGGGCAATCCGCTATGGCATCGGCGTCGGCCGCGATGGTTTCCAGTGGTCCGGCTTGTTGAAAGTCACCCGTAAGGCCGAATGGCCTGATTGGACTCCGCCACCTGAAATGATCGCGCGCCAGCCTTATCTGCCGCGCTTCATGGCGGGAGGCCCCGGCAATCCGCTCGGCGCCCGCGCACTCTACCTCGGCAACACCGTGTATCGCATTCACGGCACCAATCAGCCGCAGACCATCGGGCAATCGATATCCTCGGGCTGCTTTCGGCTGGTCAACGGCGATGTGATCGATCTTTACGACCGCATCCCGGTCGGCACCAAGGTGATTGTTCGCCAGACCCCTGAGACCTAGAGAGAGCAATGCCATGAACACATTTCCTACATGCCGGATTTTTATCGCCACTGCGGCACTTGCCGCAATCACGCTCACCGTAGGCGCGGCGGCGGCGCAGACGGTGGCGGCAATTAAGAAGCGCGATGCGCTCGTTTGCGGGGTGAGCGAGGGCATAGCGGGCTTTTCTACCCAGACCGACAAGGGCTGGGCCGGATTCGATGTCGACCTCTGCCGTGCTTTGGCGGCGGCTGTGCTCAACGATGCGGGTAAAGTCCGTTACGTGCCGCTGAACGCCGAAAGCCGCTTCGACGCTTTACAGGCCGGCACGATCGACATCCTGTCTCGCAATTCGACCTGGACCATGTCCCGCGAAATCGAACTCAACCTGGTCTTCCCGGCGATCACCTATTTCGATGGTCAAGGGTTCCTGGTCCGTAAGTCGCGCAACACAACATCGGCTCTGGAATTGGACAACGTGAAAGTCTGCGTGCAAGGTGGCACGACCACTGAACACAATCTCGTGGACTATTTCGGCGCCAACAATCTCAAACTGGAGCCAATCACATTTGCGAGCAGCGCCGAAGCAGTGAAGGCCTATGACGCTGCGCGCTGCGATGTCTTTACGAGCGACGTGTCGCAGCTCCACGCCGAGCGCCTTTCCCTCGCAAAGCCCAACGACCATACGATTTTGCCCGACGTCATCTCAAAGGAACCTCTAGGTCCAGCGGTGCGTCAGGGCGACGAGCAGTGGGTCAACATTGTCAAATGGACGATATTCGCGCTCATCAATGCCGAGGAGCTGGGCGTCTCATCCGCATCCATCGATCAGGCCGTGAACTCGAAAAAGCCCGAGATCATGCGGCTTGTAGGCAGTGAAGGGAACTTCGGTGAACGGGCGGGCCTTAGCAGAGACTGGGGGGTCCGCATCGTTCGCAGTGTCGGGAACTACGCCGAAATGTTCGAGCGCAATGTCGGACTTGGGTCCAAGCTCGGCATTCCGCGGGGCCTCAATCAGCTTTGGACCAATGGGGGAATCCTCTACGCTCCGCCGATCCGTTGATCCGGCAATTGCCCCTTGCCCGCTTCCTCGAATGAATTAAATTCGGCGAAATTCAAAACGATGGGCCGCGGCGGACGCAGGCCAGGTGCCGGGCGCAAGCCCGGTCCGAGCAAACACACGATCGAGGTCGTCAAGCACTTAGGCCCGGCCGACGAGTGCGCGGTCGCTGTGTTGATCGACGCGATGCAAAACCCTTCGGCGCCATGGTCATGCCGTATCCACGCTGCCTCGCTTGTGGCTGATAGGGCATTCGCGCGATCACCGCAGGCGGTCGGGCTTGAGCTGGCGCGCAAGTTGAACGACATGTCGCTCAGCGAACTCCGCGAGCTTGAGGCCAGACTCGTCGCTGATCGGCGCCTCGCGATCGATCTCACTCCAAGCACCGCAGCGGATACGGCATCCTCCGACCGCCGCTGATCTCATTGGCATCTTCGGCGCCCGGCTCGCTGTAACCCACGTCCATACCCACGGCGCTCGCCCGGCGTGCACACGTTGGGCGCGAACCCCGGGCACCCACCATTGTTTTTGCCGGGTGGGGGTTTGGCCGCTCTCTCGATAAAGCAGCTTGCTTGACTTTCGGCCCGCACCCGGTGAAGACTTCAATCTGACCGTCGCGAAGCATTGGGCGGCCTTCGTTCTCAGGGCGGGGTGGAAGTCCCCACCGGCGGTAATTGCGCGAAATCGCA
>JASHRR010000888.1 GCA_030037185.1 Xanthobacteraceae bacterium
GGACGCGTCTGACGGCGGGGCGTTCTGTCTTTATCTTACGCCATGTTTGAGAAGGCGACGCGTGACGGCTGATGATACAGGCCAGAACGTCGTGGAATCGCGAAGAACGCTCCAACAGGGTTGCCTGTGAATCCAACGTCCGTTGAAATGCCTGGAACAGCGTGGCGAGCTGCTGATCAGGCGTGATGAAATTTGGAAAAAATGGCTCAGCGCTTGTTCGCCCAGCAACCTCATTCGCAATCTTCTGAACCACCTCGCGCGGGCAACTTAAACAAATCCGAATAGGCGTGCTCGTGCAGCCAGATGACGCGAATGCCACCGCTTCATCGGACTGCCCGAGGATGAGTGTCCGCCTTTGCAAGATATGATTTTCTCTTCGATATAAAGCCCTGACGGTGCCCGTTTCCAACAGGCCTACCAGGAGCCCATCACAGACGGTTCTCGGAATCGATTCCGGGACAGGCCCTCGGATTACCTCGCCAATATCCTTCAGTTGCCAGATTTTCACAGCGGGCGGCTGCGATCGTTCCTTCCTCATATCGCTTCTCTTAAGTCTTAGTCATCGCGCCCGACCGGCGAAGAATGACGAGCCTTGAGCCAGGCAATGTTGTTGTGGATCATCGCAGCCTAACTGATCCTCTTCCAAATGAGGAACAACTGTCAATAAGGACCGCAAGAACTTCCAAGACGATCGCCCACCGCAGTTGATAGCCTTCATGCTTCAGAAGTCGAACCGGGGAGCGGTCCAATATGCTGCTTACAAACAATCATGACAACGCTAGCGGCCTGACCGGAACCGTTGCCAATCTCACCGGCGGGGTGGAGGGGAGACTTGCTTAAGACAACTCGTGTGATATTCGGCTCAAGTGTTCTCATGAGTTTTGTCGCTTCCGGGCTGGTGACAGGCCTTTACCTTGTGCCCGCATTGGAGGCCATGGCGACAAAGGACGCCTTAACCGCGATCGCGGTGATCCACACCTACCGGTTCGTCGGGCTTGCATTTCTCGTTCCGGGGGTCGTGTCGGAGGACTTGCCACGTGAGTTCGCCCGACCGGCGGCCTACGGTGATTTGATCGCAGCGATTCTGGCAGTACTTTCGACGGTCATGCTTCACGGGGATGTCGTCGGAGCGTTAGCTGTAACGTGGCTCTTCAACATTTGGGGCACCGGCGATCTGGTGAACGCCATGTTTCAAGGTACTCGCCGGATCGCCGCCGAGGGCCGCAGTCCGCTCGGGGCGACGTTTTTCATTCCGACCGTCATCGTTCCAGCGCTTCTCATCACGCACGGCCTCATCTTTTGGCTGCTGGTGCTGGCGACGCGCTAAGCAAATCGATTTCGCATCTGCAAAGATCCGGATGCAAGTCCGGGTCATCGGAGAGGCGGCGATCACAAGCCACCATGGCGCGGCTTCATAGGTGGTAGTGCGGCAGGAACAGTCTATGTGAGGAGATTATGTGATGACACAAATTACTGCAATGAGGGGCGAGGAGATCTACGACCAAGAACTCGATCTCACCGGAGTAACGGACTTTGGCTTTAGCCTGGATGATCTCCTCACTGGTAGGAAAGCGATTCCATTGCACGGAGCCCGATTTGACCTTGCGGTTAATGGACGCAGTAACGGGCGCGTCGCGGGCCAAGCACGTGGCTTCGACTTTCTGCGAGTCCGCGCTGATCGGCGCATGGAACTCGACCTGCACTTGGTCATCGAGACAGATGATGGTCAGCGAATTGCTTTGTCCGGCGACGGCCAAGCGGCTCAGCGAAAGGGCGAGCCGATACTCGACATCTTTGGGAACATCCGACTTTCCACTGCCTCCAAAGAATACGCGTGGGTCAATGAGCGGCAGATTTGGAGCGTAGGGACCGCGATCCTTGCTCCCGGGAAGATTCGCGTCAAAGCCTACATGCAGTGAAGGCGGGACGGTCCAGGAGGTCGGCAGGATCGGGAATCTGTCGATCGGCGATGCCGATTGATCTCGACACGCAGGAAGAGGAGAGACACATGAACAGGAATGAGTCGCATCCCGTGCAGCGCCACGAAGGCCGTCTCGGAGCATACACACCACCGATCGTATCGCCGCAGGAGTGGATGGCCGCGCGCGAGCAGATGCTCGTCAAGGAAAAGGCCCTGACGCACGGCCGCGACGCGCTTGCCGCCGAACGGCGACGGATGCCATGGATGGCGGTCGACAAGTCGTATGCATTCGACGGACCCAAGGGCAGGGTCACGCTGCTCGACCTGTTCGATGGCCGCCCGCAGCTGATCGTCTATCGTGCATTCTACGAGCCCGGGGTGTTCGGCTGGCCGGACCATGCCTGCCGCGGCTGCTCGCTCGGGGCCGATCAGGTTTCCCACCTCGCCCATTTGAACGCTCGCGACACCACCCTGGCCTACGCCTCGCGGGCGCTGCAGGCGGACATCGCGCGCCTGAAGGTGCGGATGGGTTGGACAATGCCCTGGTACACGATCACCGACAGCTTCGACGCCGATTTCGGGGTCGACCATTGGCACGGCCACAACGTCTTCTTCCGCGACGGCGACAAGGTGTTCCGCACCTACTTCATCAATGGCCGCGGCGACGAGGCGATGGGAACCACCTGGAGCTACCTCGACATCACGCCGCTGGGCCGGCAGGAGACCTGGGAGGACTCACCTGCGGGCTACCCTCAAACCCCGCCGTCCAAATGGTGGAACTGGCACGACAACTACGCCGCCGAACCGTCGCCCGATCCGCGGTGGCTCGACATTCTGACCGATCCTGTTGGAGCCGCCGCCAAAAGGCGCGAGGCAGAGGAGGAAGCATGTGGCTGCTCGTGAGCGCGTTCCCGTCAGTGGGCCTTCCCAGAGCCCGATGTTCGCGCCTGAAGGCCAGGCATTCGAACGACTGGGAACCGGGCGCTGAACCGCCCTTCTTGATGGCGACGGTGGCCGACACGATCAGTATTGCTTTGAAAAACAGGAGATGCAGCCAATTATGCCCGATGCGACTGGCTCAATCGGCTGTGCGGCCGCCCCGCGTCAGCACCGCCTCAAACTACGGGCGGACCGCTGGCTCTCCCTCGCGGCCGCGCCGACCTTCGCCATCATGGCGCTGCTGTCAGGGGGCCATGGCGGCCGCGTGTCGGACATGCTCTGCACCGCCGCACCCGATGCATCGGCGCCGTTGACCGGAATGGTGCCGATGTATGTGTTGATGAGCGCCTTTCATTCGGCCCCGTGGCTCAGGCTGTTCTCTCATCGACACCGCAGTCACGCGTGAGGTAACGCCTATTGTAGCGTCGGTTTCGACCCCGATCAGCAACTGCCGGCGTTCACGCGCCAGCTGGGCACGCGGCGGACAGCCATATTGGTTCAAACAGCTCGACGAGGTCCCCAGAGGGATTTTCAGCGGGATCTGCTTGCCACCGACGTCTCGCACCAAGTCATTGCGGAAATGGCAGCCGGCAGATTTCAACTTGGCGATCGTTCCATCCAGCTCTTCGATGACGAGTTGGATATCGGCAGTATTGCCTCCGCGCCTCATGGCTCCACTGTAATGAAATCACAACATGAACGCGATCAGGCTTCAGGCTTTGTCGCTCTCTTGCGCGCCATAAACGTCGGCGGGACGTCCAAGGCCCGCTCGGTCGATCTGCAGTCGGTCGGCCGATCCGGTCGGGTTCCAGGCGGTGCAGCCCGTACCGCCGTCAGGATATCTCGTTTCCCGCACCGACAATGAGCCCAAGATTGGAAGGCACTGAAAAGGTCTTCCTGGCTATGCGTCGGTTTAGCGCGCCTATCGCCCGAACGAATACGCTGCGCCGGCTGGCATTGCGGCGATAGACGAAATGCCCAAAAGTGCGAAGGACCGCGGGCCCTGGCGAGTTCGGCGCGGGCTAGTCCCTCGAAATGGCTCCCGGTTTCCGATTTGCTGCACCATAGCTGTCGCGCTGAGCGATCGAGGGGCACAGCGGCTGTGGCCACGAACTGCCGTGAGCACGAACGAAGGTACTACGGACCAAATGTGGTTTGAGGTGGTGGCTGATCGCCGCGCCGACGCCATTCCGGGAAGGCGATCGAGGCACAGCTGACCCTCGGCCAGATCAACCCATCCGAGGCCGCGTGGGCGCCCCGCGGACAGAAGAGACTGACAACGCATCGCGCGCAATCACGTACGTGTTCGTATCAATTCAACGCCGTAATCGGCAGAATGAGCAACGACCCGCTTGGCGTCTTTGCCGCAACGTCGTCTCCGTCGCTACATGAACGAACCTCGAATACAACGTGATGGCTTCTGTCAACGTCGCGCTCCCGGCCTAATCAATTCGCGTTGCGGGTAGGTTGCTGGATCGGCACCGCTCCCAAACGCCGCACCAACAAACCGTCCCAGATGTCGAAAAAAAGGGCAACGCCGGACCGAGAACCCGCATCGATGCGCGTCGAAACGATGCCCCCGGCGTAAGCCGACTGTCGTGGTCAACCAACGCGGCCCATCTCTCGAAAGATGGTCGGATAGCAAGGATATGTCCGACGTCGATCGCCCGCAGGAGCCGCGCCCGCGTACGCCGCCATGCGGCCAGTGGATGGAGACCGATCTGGTGAAGTGAGTATCCTACGGCAGAGCCGGAGGCTTTAATTTGTGAGCCGCTCAAAGCGGCTGTGGGTCGCTGACGCGGCCCCATTGAAGAAGTGGGCCGCTAAAAAGGGTCAAGGTCCGTTCCCGGCCACGGACCTTACCGGAGCTTGCGCTTAAGGTCAGCGTAGATTTCTTCGACGATCTGGTTGGGTCGCACTGGTCCGTTTGCCCATTTTGCGTCGAACTCTGCGGTCGGGTCGAGCGCGACGGTTTCCTCGACAGTCCTTCCGTCGCTGATCAGCTTGCTGATGCGATTGTGTAAGGCGACCATAACAGCGAGGTAGTCCTCCAAATCCTTTTTCGTGCCTACGCGGCCCCGGCCAGGCACCACTTTCACCCGCTCGTCCAGCGCCGGCAGCAGCTTTCGATATGCGGTTATCATCCCCTCAAGGCTGCCGCCGCGCAGGTCGACGCGGGTGTAATCGCCATTGTTGAAGAGATCGGCCGCGAACAGGATGTCAGCCTTGGCAAAACGAACGATCACATCGCCATCGGTGTGGCCATTGGGAACGTGGAGAATGTCGATGTCGTCGCCGTTCACATGAAGGGTGATCTGATCCCGGAACGTCAGCGTCGGCCAGAACGCGGCGGGAAAGGCCCGCTGCTTCCCGCCAAGCGGGTTGATCTGCTCGGCCTTGAGGCGGGCGAGCGTATTCTCGTGCGCGATCACGACTGCGCCTTGTCGGCGATAAAACGCATTGCCGCCGACATGGTCGAAATGCCAGTGGCTATTGATGACGATGAGGACCGGCTTGTCCGACCGTCTTGCGATTTCGGACTCCAGCCGCGCCACCGCCGGTTCGTCCTGCGCATCGATGAGCACGATCCCGTCGGTGCCGCTCGACATGCCGACGTTTAGTCCCATGGTGCCCCAATTGAGGCTATAGATGCCGTTTCCGAGATCCTGGCTGTGGTCTTCACCCTCACCGGGCGGCAGCCGCTGGGCCTGGGCGGAAAGTCCGGCGACCACCAGCAACGCCGCCGACAAAACAAAAGGTCTCATGGGCCAAAATCCCGTTGGCGCGCTCAGGAAGGAGGTCGAAACCTTGCTCATATGACCTGATCTTTTACCCCATGTCTACAGAGCGGCGGGCTCGTTTAGGATTTCGAGGCTCAATTGCCGCCGACCCAGCAGGACGTGCGCGCCGATCCTATTGGCCAGCCTTGCGTTGCGTCGCCATCATTGGTGCAGGCGCCTTCACCTGGGTCACGAGATTGTTGTTCCACTTCCCATCGACCTTGATCTGCGCGAAGGCGCCAAGCTCGAGCGCTTCGGTCATGTTGTGGTTGACGTACGAGCAGATGCCAGGCTCAAGAAAACGATAGAGCACCGCAGTCGCGGAGCCGCCGCGCACGAGCCACGTCTCGCCATCGGTCTGCGGAGGGTTCGGGAACTTGCCAGTCTCCCAGACGTAATCGCCGTGGCCGCCGACGATATGGATTCGCGAATCACGATCGGCCTGAAAATGTATGAACAGCACGTTCTCGCCAACATTGACGAAGTGTGCGTTCTTGCCGGTCAGCGCGTTGACGCGGCCATTGAATACGACGTGTCTGGGGATTAGCTGGCGCACGGTATCGAGGGTGTCGGCAAACGCATCGCATGCGATGCGTACGTCTTGAACCTGCCCTTCGCATCGCGCGTCACGTACATGTCTTGCTTGCCGATGTAAGAGGCCGGATCGTAAAGGAGCGGCTTGCCCTTACCGTCCTTCAGGCCGTCACGCGAGAGACGACGCCGCTCGGAAGCGGCGTGCCAGGGGATCATCGGCCCGCCCGGGATGCAGTGATAGATGAATACGCCGGGGCGGGTCACCTTCCACCGAATTACCGCCTCCTCGCCGGGACTGATCAGCGTCAGATCGCCGCCACCCTGAGCGCCGGTGGCCGCGTGAAGTCGATAGTGTGAGGCATCGTGTTGCTGGCGAGGCTGGCGAGCGTGACCTCGAGGTAATGGCTGACAATCGCGGGGGCTGAGATCGTCCCATTGAAAGTCATCGCCTGCGGCGTGGTCCCATCGTCGTCGATGACCATCTGCTTCTTTTCGGCGATGGCCGCACCTCGTAGGTTTTCGGGCCGCCAGTCGCCACGCTTGACGATCGACATTGCGCGTATCCGGATCACGACCGAGGGCCGGCAAGCGCTCGGATGAATCCTGCGAATACGTCGCCGCCCCTTGCCGCTGTCG
>JASHRR010000889.1 GCA_030037185.1 Xanthobacteraceae bacterium
GCGTTGGTAGCAAGTTCATGCAGGGCGAGCCCGATGGCCTGCGCCCCGGCCGTGTTGAAGCGCAGTTTCGGGCCATCCAGGATAATACGACAACCAATCAGATCGGCGAAATGCGAGAACTGGGCGCGCACCAACTCCTCGACATCAACTCCCTTCCACTCGTTCCGGAAGAGCAGGTCCTGGTTGGCTGAAAGAGCCCGGATGCGCTCGGAGAAGCGCTTCGCGAAGTCTTCGGGGTTCTCTGCCACTGTCCAGCGGGCGATAGCGTCCACGACGGTAAGGATATTTTTAACCCGATGATTCATTTCGCGGACCAGGAGACGCTCTCTTTCCTCGTGCTCCTTGCGTTTAGTGATGTCGAACGCGATGCCGGCCATCCGCACCGGCTTCCCATCCGCGAATGCGACGTTTCCCTTCCCGTGAATCCAGCGCACGGTCCCGTCCGGCCACAGCGTGCGGTATTCGGCGTCATGGACTGCCTGACCCCTGCTCTCCAGGCAGCCGCGGACATCGCGGTCGGTGTGCTCGCGGTCGTCGGGGTGGACGGCGGCCAGAAAGCGCGCATAGGTCATCACGTCCTCCGGCGGGATGCCGAAGAGTTGCTTGCAGAGCGGCGACCACACGATTTTGTCCTCTGGGCACAAAATGCTCAGCGGTCGTTGCGAGCCATCTGGTCCACATCCGGTCATGATGAGCGCGCTGTGCTGCGTCGTACCGCCATCAGGTTCGCGGCGCGACGTCTGAACTTCATCGCGGCCTTCTTGACGGCCTCGGCCTCGGTCGGTGCATCGATCTCGCCAATCCACATTTGCCTGAAGGCAAGCTTGTAGATCATCCAGCGGGTCGGCAGAGCTCTGCCGTCACTGCCGTACCGGGGTGGTTGAGGCTTGTCAGACATGGCCGGCAGTATTGGACAGGAGCCGAGTAGGGCGCAACGGCGTTCAGTTTGCCGGGGTGTCACGCTCGTAACCAGCGCACGGTCTCGGTGGGAACGGGCACTCGGACCCGCGGCGAAATCTTCACGATGTAGCCTGGGATGTAGCCTAGAGCGATTTCTTTAGATTTTTAGACCGTCGAGATTTTGCGTAAGCCTTTGATTTAATTTGTGGGCCCGCCAGGACTCGAACCTGGAACCAAGCGGTTATGAGCCGCTAGCTCTGACCATTGAGCTACGGGCCCCGAGTGTTTCTTAGACGATTTTTCGGAAAGTGGAGACCGGAATGTTGGCGGGGCGTCCGCTGCGCCGTCCGGCCTCGTGTTGAACAGGTGACGTCGATTCGACGACTTTGACCGGGCGTGACAGCCCTTGAGACGAACCCACACCAAGGCCACCGTAACCTCCACGCGGAAGCCCCCGCCTTTAGGCTAGGCGCCTTTAGGCATGGGGAGGAAACGCGAGATCGTTGCTGAAACAAAACAAGAACTCATCTATGCTGGATGAATGAAGGTGGGTGCGAATCTCCAACTCAAGCGGACGACAGCGCAACAAGCGAAGGCGCATCTCGACACGCTTGAGCGCTGCAATGGCACCCGGACCTGTCTAAGAATGTAGGTCGATCCATAAGGACAACCGGAAAACTCAACAGACGTTCTGCCGTGTTGGCCCGGAATATCCGGAGTCGAACTTTGTAACCCCGGCCCCCTCAAGCTCTCCGCTTGGTATGAGGCGACAAAAATGCAGGCGTGGTGCTCCTACCGCTTCCGCCCTCGCCATCAGAGGCTGCGGTTCTACCGCAAACAGGGTCCGAAATATCGATTGGCGCAATCGCCATATGATACCTGTGCCGGAGCGCTCCCACCATCCGCACGGCAGGGGTGGGCACGGCGCGAAGCTTCTTCCCGCTCTGCGAGTTCTCCCCTTGACCGTCAACTCCAAGACCAGTTCAGCGCCTCCACCCGCCGCAACCGCGCCAGTCGTCACCCTCGACGGCGTCGCCAAGCGTTTCGCCAATGGCACGCTGGCGCTCGATCAGCTCGATCTCGCAATCCGCAACGGCGAATTCGTCTCACTGCTGGGCCCTTCCGGCTGCGGCAAATCCACGGCTCTCCGGCTCGTCGCCGGGCTGACCGAGCCGACCCGCGGCAGCGTTTCGTGGAGCGGCAGCCGGCGCAAAACGCATCGCCGCGATAAACCCGATGTTGGCTTCGTGTTTCAGGAACCCACCTTGATGCCGTGGGCCACGGTGATCCGCAACGTCATTTTGCCGCTCGAGCTCCAAGGTGTCGAACATCGGCTGGCGGCGCAGCGCGCCACCGAGGCCCTCGAGCGCGTCGGCCTGGCAGCGTTCCGGGACTCCTACCCGCGCGAACTCTCCGGCGGCATGAAGATGCGCGTTTCGATCGCCCGCGCCCTTGTCACCGATCCGCCGTTGCTCCTGATGGACGAGCCCTTCGCGGCCCTCGACGAGATCACGCGCTTCAAGCTCAACAACGATCTTCTGGAGCTATGGCGCACGGTTGGACATACCGTGATCTTCGTGACGCATTCGGTTTTTGAATCGGTCTATCTGTCGAGCCGGATCGTTGTCATGACGCCGCGACCGGGCCAGGTCTTCACCGAACTCGTCATCGATGCGCCCTACCCGCGCGACGAGAGCTTTCGCACCTCGGCCGAATATGCGCACCACTGCCGCATCGCCTCGCAGGCGCTTTCGCGGGCCATGGAAGGCGGGTCGCGAGAATGAGCAAGGTCATTAGCATAAGCACCATACGAGGCGAACATGCATCGCTCAGCTTATCGAGATTTCTGTGCCTTGCTTGGATGGTCGCGCTGTGGTGTTGCGATGGTTAACCTAATTTTCGGGGCACAAGCTGACCAATCAGCAAGGACATGCGGGAACACGATTTCCGTATTGAATGACAGCAAAAGCTACGATGGGTTTGGCAAACAGAACGATGGAGCCGGCAAGAGGCATCGCCAGAGGATCGACAGCCAGGTCGTCGCAACGAGCGACTTAGCGGGCCGGACGGCATCTACGAATTCAGGCGCATCCACCTCACCTGGAATCGATATACCTGGGTCGTCCTTCAGGTTATCTGTGCCCTGCGGATAATTCTCGCCGATTAAGGGCCCAGACGGGATGCGGTCATTGAAGACGTGTATAACGCCGATGCAGGCTCTTTCAGTCCGGATAGATGCTGCCGACACCTCTGCAAGATGCCAGGGTCTGCTCGCGCATCACCGTTCCCCCAGAATCGCCGCTGGCCCGCCTCGGTCTCCGGCAACCGGGCGCTCGAAAATAGGCGCATCAGGGTTCGATTTGACATGAGCAGCACCACCCCATCGCCCCGCCCAACCGGTGATCTTCGGATCGAATGGCCGCGCATCGTACTGCCGATCGTGACGCTCGCCTTCGGCGTCCTGGTCTGGGATCTGGTGGTGCGATTGAAGGACATCCCGCCCTTCATCCTGCCCGGCCCAGGCCTCGTGGCGGCGACGGTGGTGTCCGATTGGCCCTTGCTGTGGGCCTCGCTCCTCGTCACGCTCACTACCACCTTCTACGCGCTCGCGTTGGCGTTCGCGGGCGGCGTCGGGCTGGCGATTCTGTTCAATCAATCGCGCTGGATGGAACATTCGTTTTATCCCTATGCGGTGATCCTGCAAGTCACGCCGGTGGTCGCTGTGGCGCCGTTGCTCCTGATCTATCTGCCGCAGCAGGCGGCGGTGCTTACCTGCGCCTGGATCGTGGCGTTCTTCCCGATCCTTGCGAATACAACGCTCGGGCTCGCCTCGGTCGATCGCAATCTCGTGGATCTGTTCGAAATCTACGGCGCCTCGGGCATCAAGACGCTGCTGCGCCTCAAGCTGCCGGCTGCGCTTCCCTATATGCTCGGCGGCTTGAGAATCGCCGGCGGCCTGTCGCTTGTCGGCGCGGTCGTGGCCGAAATTGCCGCCGGGTCGGCCGGCGCGGGATCGGGGCTTGCCTACCGGATTGCCGAGTCCGCCTACCGCCTGAACATCGCGCGCATGTTCGCGGCGCTGATCCTGCTGTCGATCACGGGAATCGCGATCTTCTTGACACTGTCGTTTGTGTCCTATCTCTCGCTGCGCCGCTGGCACGAAAGCGCGGTCGCGAGCGAACCGTAAGACTCGCGCTGGCCGAATAGCGGTCATGCAGTCAGTTCGGGCATCGTCACCGCCGCGGCGGCGGGGTCGGACATCGATCGTGACGGCGCCGGCCCGGTACGTGTTTCATCGGGTCGGCGCCTCTCGCGGCGGACGCGGACAAGAATGACGCCTTGCGGGCTGAACGACGCCGTGCGAGCCTGATATTCAATCCCTCCCTGATCTTCCCCGGGGAGTGCGTAGGTCTCGCTCGCATCTACGTTCTGCGACACGCGCGGCGAGGCCCCCGCGCTCCCGGGGAGGGGAGGAGGCTTGCGGCTGATTGATCGGGATTTTCCAGGGCAGGTCCATCGATGCAGAAACCCTTTTTTGCAGCCGACGCCACATCCGGCGTCGACCGCGCAAACGACGATATCGGCGAGGCGATGCGGCTGCGCCTGTTTCGCACGCAAGTCGAGCTACGCGAGGCCGAACAGCGCGCCTTCGACCTTTTCCTGCAGAACCTGGTCAAGGGCACAAGCCACCTCTCGCTCGGGCAGGAAGCGATTGCGGCCGGATTTGCCAACGCGATGAAGCCGAGCGACCTGTCATTCTGCACCTATCGGGGGCATGCGCACACGCTCGCACGCGGCGTGCCGGTCGAAAAGGTGTTGGGCGAACTGATGCAGCGCGATAACGGGCTCATGCGCGGCAAGGGTGGCTCCATGCACCTCACCTCGGTCGAGCACGGAGTAATGGGCTCCTACGCAATCATTGGAGCGCACCTGCCGATCGCCTGCGGGGCAGCGCTGCGCGCCCAATACAAGGGCCAGGACGATGTTACGGTGTGCTTCTTCGGCGACGGCACCACCAATATCGGGGCCTTCCACGAGGCGCTGAACTTCGCTGCGATCTGGAAGCTGCCGGTTATCTTTGTGTGCGAGAACAATCTCTACATGGAGTACACGCCGATCGGTGAAATGACGGCGGTCAAACATCCGGCCGCGGATCGCGCTTCGGCCTACGGGCTCGAGTCGATCCTTATCGACGGCAACGACGCCGATATCGTCTACCGCGCCGCCCGCGCGGCCTACGCGCGCGCGCGTGCCGGCGACGGCCCGTCCCTGATCGAATGTCTCACCTACCGGCACAGCGGCCATTCCCGCGCCGATCCGGCGAAATATCGTCCGGACGGTGAGCTTGAGGCGTGGAAGAAGCACGATCCCGTTGTGCTCTATCGGGGCCGTCTAAAGCAGTTCGGCGTGTCGGAGGAAACCATCGCACACATCGAAGCGGACGTGCGCCGCGTCGTCGATGAGGCGACTGAGAAGTGCAAGGCGGCACCGCCCCCCGCCGCCGACATCCTGTGCACCGACGTCTTTGCGGATGGAGGCTTCGCGTGGCGGAACTGACTTACCGTGAGGCGGTGGCGCGCGGCATCGCCCAGGAGATGGCCCGCGATCCCGACGTGATCTTTTTCGGCGAAGACGTCGCCAAAGCCGGCGGCGTGTTCAAGGCGACGGTCGGCCTTTATGAACAGTTCGGGCCAAAGCGGGTGCGCGACACTCCGATCTCCGAGCAGGCCATCATGGGCGCCGCCATGGGTGCCGCCATGACCGGGCTCAGGCCGATCGCGGAAATCATGTTCTCGGATTTCTTTGCGGTGTGCTTCGACTACATCGCCAACGAGTTTGCCAAGAGCCGCTACATGTCGAACGGCCAGCTCAAGTGTCCGCTGGTGGTGCGCACCGGCAATGGCGCGGGCTCGCGCTTCGGCGCTCAGCACAGCCAAAGCGTGGAAAACTGGTGCATGATGATCCCGGGCCTCAAGGTGGTGGCGCCCTCCAATCCGCACGACGTGATCGGGCTGATGGCGGCGGCGGTGCGCGATCCCGACCCGGTGATCTTTTTCGAGCACAAATCGCTTTACCCGACGAAGGGCGAAGTGCCGGACGGCGAGATCGTCGATACGCTCGGCTCCGCCAAAATCGTGCGGCCCGGCCGCGATG
Source organism: Xanthobacteraceae bacterium (assembly GCA_030037185.1). The sequence continues at coordinate 6,055 of JASHRR010000889.1, forward strand.
CCACCATCCTTGCCCTCGCCCTGATGGTACCGCGCGCGCTCGAGGCTGCCGAAAAGCTTGCCCCGCGCGGCATCGATTGCGAGGTGATCGACCTGCGTTCATTGGTGCCGCTCGACACGCGGACAATTTTGGGCTCGGTCGGCCGCACCCATCGCCTGTTCACGGTGGAGGAAAACCCGCGGCTGTGCGGATGGGGCGCCGAGATCGTGTCGATCGTTGCCGATGAAGCATTCTACGATCTCGACGGCCCGCCGGTGCGGATCACAACGCCGCACGTACCGCTGCCGGCAGCCGATATTCTCGAGGATATGGTCCTGCCGACGGTGGAGCGGATCGCCGAGCGGGTGCAGCGGGCGATGTCGAGTTAGGCGGAATACCATTTCGTTTGTCGGGGGATCAGCCATTGTGGTCGAAATGACACCGACGCTTGGTCCAAGCGTGAGTATTCGATCCGCCTGGCATCAGGGTTCCGCCAGCCGCGCGTCTGGTGGCCACAGGCGTGCGGCCGCGTTCACTCGACCTTCAGGCCGAGTCGGCGCACCAGCGGTCCCCATTTGCGCTGTTCGCGATCAATGTCGGCGGCATATTGCTCGGGCGTCGAGGTCAGCACATCCCCGCCGTCGGCTGCAATGCGGGCCCTCACATCGTCGAGCGCCACCGCCTTGCGCAATTCCTCGTTGAGGCGCGTTACGATGTCGGCCGGGGTCCCGGCCGGGGCCATCAGGCCGTAGTGCAGCACGGCCTCGAAGCCCGGCAGACCGGATTCCGCAATGGTCGGCACGTCCGGCATCAGGCTCAAGCGCTCGGCGCCGGCAGTCGCGAGCGCCCGCAGGGTCCCGGCTTGGAGATTACCCATGGCCGGCGCCAGCACGTTGAACGCGATTGGCACGTGGCCGCCGACGAGATCATTGGTGAGCGGACCGGTGCCTTTGTAGGTCACAATGGTGAAGTCGATCCCGGCGGCCACCTTTAACAGCTCTGCGGAGAGGAAACCCCCGGTGCCGGGCGGCGGCGTGCCGACGTTGAGCTTGCCGGGCTCGCGCTTGGCCATGGCGATCAGATCCATCACCGTGTGCGCCGGGAACGCCGTGGTGGTCATCAATACGATCGGGGTGGTGGCGATCAACCCGATGGGCGTGAAATCCCGCCGCGGATCGTAACCCGGATGGGCGTAGAGCGCCGGATTAATGGCCGTGATGCCGGTGTGAGACATCACGATGGTGTAGCCGTCCGGCGCTGCTTTTGCGGCCGCCCGCATGCCGATCACACCGGCGACGCCGCCGCGGTTGTCTATGATCAGCTGCTGGCGGAGGCCCGAGGCGAGCTTTTCCGCCACAACGCGCGCGACCGCGTCGACGCCGCCCCCGGCCGGAAACGGCACGATCAAGGTAATCGGGCGCGCCGGATAGGTCTGCGCCACACTTGTTGCACAGGCTGCGGCGAGTGCGACAGCGGCCACCGCGAGAAAACCAAAGCCTCTCACCATTTCTCGCCTCGCTGTCTCAGAACCCGATGGGGTGCCTCCAACGCTTAACGCGTTCCTGCGAGCGCCTTCGGACGGCCCCGAAATCATCAATCAGCGCCGCAGGGATTGCGGCTCCCTCGCTGCGCCAGGACGATGGACAACTTGCGCACACGCGCATCGCCGAAAAAAACCAGTATGGTTAAAATACAACCGCCGGCCTCGCTGTCGAGGGCCGGCGGTTTGAGAACCTGACAGTGCAATTAAGGCCGAGGCTCAAAGCCGAGATCAGTGGACACTCGCATTTCGGGTCAGTCGCGCTATCTCATCCTTAAGTTGCAATTTACGACGCTTTAATTCGCGCAATTCGAGATCGTCTGTGGACGGATGCTTGAGCGCCTCAGCCAATTCGTCTTCAAGCATCCGATGCCGCTGTTCGAGTTCTGCAAGATGCGTCGAAGTAGCCATATATCCGAGTCTCCTTGGTCAGATTGCAGCCTGACGACGGCGTTGTGACATGAGGATAAAATCAAGTCGATGCGACAAATCCGGTGCGGATCGCCGTTATGGTACCATCTAACCGCCAGTGGTTTCATGTCGTTCACTAAAATTTTTAGTGTGATCTAAATGTCGCAGGCTACCCGCGTAAACTGCCCTCCCGACAACTTAATCCTGTGGCAAGCTTTACGGGAGCATCGCCGGGTCAATCGTGATATTGCCAGTCAGAATTTCGAGGTGTGCGCGGTAGAGGCCAGGACGCCCCTCCCTACCTCCGTAGGGTGGGTTAGCCCGATCGGTCCGCGCCAGGCGCGGCCCGGTGGCAAGCTCCGGCGTAGCCACTGCCTTCGCTCGGGGGGCGGTGGAACACGCCTGAAAGTTTATCATCGGGCCTGCCAAAGGCCGGTCAATGGCTAATCCGACCTGCGCAAAGCGCAGGGAGGGCGCGACATTGGAATTCGGCGGCTGCGATGACCAACGAAGAAGTAACCGAGCTGAAGGCACAGCTCGAGCGGTTGCGGCAGGAGCATCGCGATCTTGACGCCGCGATTGAAGCGCTGCAAGCCGTCCCGGGGGCCGATCTCCTGCAGGTTCAGCGCCTGAAGAAACGCAAGCTCATCTTACGCGATCGAATTAGTTTCATTGAGGATCAACTGACGCCGGACATCATTGCGTGAGTTCCGTGTCTGCAAGACCTGTCGCCGTTATCATGGGCAGCCAATCCGATTGGGCGACGATGAAACATGCCGCCGATACACTTGACGCGCTCGGCATCGCTTACGAAGCCCGCATCGTTTCGGCGCATCGCACACCAGACCGACTCTACGCGTTTGCCAAGGGTGCCAAGGCCGCCGGAGTTCGGGTGATCATCGCGGGCGCCGGCGGCGCGGCCCATCTGCCCGGCATGACGGCGTCGATGACCATCCTCCCGGTATTCGGCGTCCCGGTTGAATCCAAGGCCCTGGCCGGCGTCGATTCGCTTTATTCGATCGTCCAGATGCCGCCCGGGGTTCCGGTCGGCACACTCGCTATCGGCCGCGCTGGAGCGATCAATGCCGCACTGCTCGCCGCGGGCGTATTGGCGCTTAACGACGACGCGCTCGCGGATCGACTCCAGGCGTGGCGCAGGCGCCAGACCGACGCAGTGGCTGATGCGCCGTTCAGCGGGGGCGGCGGGTGACCTCTTTTGCCCCGCCATCGGTTGGCCCGGACGCCACCATCGGGATTCTCGGCGGCGGCCAGCTCGGCCGCATGCTCGCGATGGCGGCGGCCCGCCTCGGTTTCAAGTGCCATGTGCTGTGCCCCGAGCCCGCCTCACCGGCATTCGACGTGGTGCGTCGGGTCACCGAGGCCGACTACAGCGACAAGGGCGCCCTCGACCGCTTCGCCGATGACGTCGATGCCATCACATATGAGTTTGAGAACGTTCCGGCCGAAACGGCGGCATTTCTCGCCGCCCGTAAACCCGTGCTGCCGGACCCCAAGGTGCTCGCCATCACCCAGGATCGGCTCGCGGAAAAAAACTTCGTCGCCTCGCTCGGCATCACGACTGCCCCTTACGCGGTTGCCGGGTCAGAAAGCGAACTTGCCAAGTCACTGTTGTCGGTCGGGTGTCCTGCGGTTCTCAAGACCCGTCGCTTTGGCTATGACGGCAAGGGCCAGGCGATGCTGCATTGCCCTGATCACGCGATCGCCGCGTGGACCGGGCTCGGCGGCCAGCCCTCGATCGTCGAAGCGTTCGTGCCTTTCGAACGCGAAATCTCCGTCGTAGCGGCCCGTGGCCGCGATGGGAAAATCGAGTGCTTCGACGTCGCCGAGAATGAGCACAGCAACCATATCCTCAAGGTTTCGCGGATACCCGCCGACGTGACGCCGGCAGTCGCCGGCGAGGCGCGCCGGATCGCCGGGCGGATTGCCGAAGCATTCGGCTATGTGGGCGTGCTGGCGGTTGAGATGTTTGTCGTTGCGGATGGCGCCGGACATTGCGTGATCGTGAACGAGATCGCCCCGCGCGTGCACAACTCCGGCCACTGGACGCTCGACGCCTGCTCGGTATCGCAATTCGAGCAGCATATCCGGGCGGTCGCGGGGTGGCCGCTGGCCGTGCCGCTGCGCCACGGACGCGCCGAGATGGTCAACCTCATCGGCGACGAGATCACGACCTACCGTCAATGGCTGGACGTGCCGGGCGCTTGCGTCCATCTTTACGGCAAGCAGGCGGTGCGGCCAGATCGCAAGATGGGCCATGTTACGCGGACCCTGTTGTGAAGCTGAGCGCAATCATCATTACCCGCAACGAGGCTCGTAACATCATGGCGTGCCTCGACAGCGTCGCGTTTTGCGATGAGCGCATCGTGGTGGACTGCGGCAGCACCGATGACACCGTCAAAATCGCCGAAGCAGCAGGTGCCGCTGTGGTGATCCGCCCGTGGGCCGGCTTCGGCGCCCAGAAGAACTTCGCACTGTCGCGGGCGCGCGGCGACTGGGTGCTGTCGATCGACGCCGATGAGCGCGTATCGGCGCCGCTTGCCGGGGAGATCCTCTCCGCCATCCGCGCAGCGTCCGCCTGTGGCTACGAAATCGCCAGGCTTTCTACCTTCCTGGGGCGGCCGATGCGCCATTCCGGCTGGTCTCCAGACTACGTGCTGCGTCTGTTCCGTCGCGAAAAGGCGCGCTTTAACGGCGATCTGGTCCACGAACGCGTCATTTGCGAAGGACCGATTGGCCGTCTGTCGGGCGTACTCGATCATCATCCGGTGTTGCGGCTTGAAGATGCCCTGCGGCGGGTGGACAGCTATTCGACGGCTGGCGCTGACATGTTTGCGGCGTCGCGGCGGATTTCCTTCTCCAGCGGAATAACCCATGGCTTGTGGTCGTTTTTGCGTGCCTACGTCGTCAAGCTTGGGTTTCTCGACGGTCGGGAAGGCTTTCTGCTCGCAGTCGCCAACGCCGAAGGGACATACTACCGATACATGAAGGCCTGGCTCGCAGGGCGCCGACGTGAATAACCTGATTTCGGTGATCGTCTCCACCTACAATCGAGAGGATGCCCTCCAGGCGGTGTTGCGCGCGCTGTCGCACCAGTCTGATCGTAATTTCGAAATCGTCGTCGCTGACGACGGCTCGGGCCCCGCCACCGCCCGCCTCGTGCGCGAATGGGCTTTACGGACGGCGCTGCCGATCAAGCATGTGTGGCATGACGACCACGGCTTTCGGCTGTCGGATATTCGCAATCGCGGCATTCGCGAGAGCGCCGGCCTATACATTGTCTTTCTCGACGGCGATTGCATTGCCCGGCCGAATTTCGTTGCGCGGCATCGCCGGCTGTCCGAGCCGGGGTGGTTCGTCACGGGTACCCGCATCCTGCTGTCGCCGCAGTTGACCGACTGCATTCTTCGTCAGCGGCTCGAGCCCGAATCATGGGGACTTGCGCGCTGGCTCTCTCCGCGCGTGCGTGGTGAGCTCAATCGCTTTGCGCCTCTGCTCGACCTGCGGCTCGGTGCGATGCGCAAGTTAACCGCGTGGCGCTGGCGCGGGGCGCGCGGCAGCAACATGGCATTCTGGAGGGCGGATCTGGAAAAGGTCGACGGTTTCGACGCCTCGTTCAGCGGTTGGGGCCGCGAGGATTCCGACCTGTTCATCCGCCTCATTCGCGCCGGCGTGCGCCGCAAGGATGGCCGGTTCGCAACCGGCGTCCTGCATCTGTGGCATCCGGAAGCCGACCGCTCCCGGCTGGCGGAAAATGATCGCCAGCTCGACGAGGTGCTGAACTCGACCCGCACCCGGGCGCGGCGCGGACTCTCCATGGCGACCGAACCCTCTCCTCAACCTTCCGCCACCGGTACGGGGTAATCGCTCGGGTCCCCGCTCGCGCGGAGAATCGCGCGCGCGATTGAGGAAAGGCAATATTTGCCAAGCTGTGCGGCGCTTTCGGTGCCGAACTGAAGCAGTGCGATTACCTGCAGTTGCTGTGTTCTATCCACCGAAAATGACCGGCCACAAGACGCCATCCTTATAGCGGGGGGTGATCTGCGGCCGGTGATCTCGCAACAGCCTGCCGGATACGCCCTCAAGACTGTCGACAAGCTTTGAGACGCCATCTTATTTTCGCCGGCTCATGCGCCAGCGCCCCGCTGTCCGTCATGGCCGCATACGGTTCGCAACCAAAGAAAGGCCACGCCTCCTCCCCGACGGGTTTCGGCGCGCAAGCTAAGATGATTTCGTCCGCCCCTTAAGCGCCTCACCCCACTTGTTGGCGACCGCACGCGCATCCTCGTGGGAGAGAGCGGAGAGCTTCGGGAAGCGGTCGATCCAGGCAAACGGCTTGACGGCCTCGACGATCAGCTTGGAATGCGAGCAGACGCCGCGCGCTTTGGCTTCAGGCGGAATGCGCGGATCGAGCGCCGAGCTCCACGCGTTGCGGACGATGTCGGTCTGCTCGGCGGGCTCGCAGCGCGTTGTCACCGCCCACATGACATCGGCGAGGTCGGAGGGATCGACATCGTCGTCAACCACCACCACCAGGCGGCCCATATAGCTGTTGGCAGCCGCAATCAGAGCGGCCCGCTTGGCATGGCCGTCATAGCGCTGTCGCAGTGCTACCACGGTCATGAGCTGCGAGACGTGCTGCCAGACACCCACCACGTCAGTGAGGCCGGCGGCTTCGAGATTGCTCCAGATGCCGGCGGCGCGCAGAGGCAGCCCGAAATGGAAGCGCGGCGGTTTCATCGGCGGCGAGCCGAGCAGGACCGGATTGTCGCGATGGTGGACGGCCGCAACCTCCATCACCGGGCAGGGGCGCTGGTCGGCCGCAAAATAGCCGGTGAATTCGCCAAACGGGCCTTCCGGCAGAGAATTATCGCTGAACGGCAGCAAATGGCCTTCGAGGATGATTTCTGCGCGGGCCGGCAGCGGCAAGCCGGTAATGGTTCCCGGGCAGACCTCGATCGGCGCGCCCGCGACAGCCCCCGCGAACTCGTATTCGGAAACGCCGGCTGGGAGATATTCGAACCCGGCAACGAACAGCGCCGGGTCTTCGCCGCCAACCACGGCGACCGGACACGGTTTGTCGCTGTTCCAATATTTTCGCGCAATGATCGCGCCGTGCCGGCCGCCGTGGTCGAACTGGATGGTGACCCGGTTGCGTCCATGCACCTGCACGCGGTAGATCGAAGCATTGATCCAGCCACTCTCGGGGTCGCGCATAACCACCAGACTGCCCGCCCCGATATAGGCGCCGCCGTCCTGCCGGTGCCACACCGGCGCGGGAAATCTGGCGAGGTCGACATCGTTCTCAAGCTGCGAATTTTCCATGAATGCCGGGTTGGCGAGTTCCACCGGTTTGTGCGGCCTCAGGCCTGCCCGTTTCACCATCCATGCCTTCAGGGCGTCCAGCGGCCGCAACATCGGGTCGATGCCGAGCGCGAGCGCCGCTCTTTGCGGGCTGGTCACGGCGTTCGACACGATGCGCAAGCC
>JASHRR010000890.1 GCA_030037185.1 Xanthobacteraceae bacterium
TGCCACCCGCGACGTTCTGTGCCAGTAGCTCGATTGTTTCTACATTGATTGAGCCGCCAAGCCCGGTTTCGAGCCCGCGTGGTCCACGTGCGTAGTAGACGCGCGCGCGCCGCGCGCGCGGTACAGCGGCGATGCGGTCCGAGATCGTCTTCACGGTGTCTTCAGCATAACGCGCGAGTGTGTCCGCGGCATCTCGGCGCCCGACGAGCTCACCAATGGTACGATAAGCCTGAGCAACTCCATCGAAGCGACCATCGAGCAGTGCATAAGGGATGCCGGTCTGCTCCTGCACTCGGTCGGCGAGCGAGGCGAAAGTTGGATTGATGGTGCCGATGTCGAGGATGAGGTCGGGCTTGAGCGCCAAGACTTCTTCGAGATTGGCGGTGTTGCCACGACCGGTGATGCGCCCCACTTGCGGCCGTGCGCCGACGTCCGGCAGGAGGAACTCGCGCTCATCGGCCCGATTGGCACGTGGCCATCCGAGAAGCAGATCGGGCGCGAGCGTGTAGAGCATGATCGCGGCCGGAGGGCCTGCTGGAAACACGCCGTCGACCCGGGCCGGCACTGGCACGAAGCGGCCGGCACCATCAGTCACAGTGGCTGCCCACGCCCTTGACGATGCAATCAGCGCTGCCGATGCGCCCGCGATCAGCGCTCGACGGCTGACGCGCGTCCGATGCCGATCATGATGTCGGATGCCTTGATGACGACCCACTCTTCATCTCCGTTTGAGGTTCAGCTCCGCCACCCCTTCGTTGGTAATGGCCGACGTAATGATGACACCGTTGTCGATGTCAATGCAAACGTGCGAGGTGGTAGCACCTGTCTTGACTTCGACCATGTTGCTCTTGAGTTGATTGATACATAGGCGTTCGACGCCGACGCCGTGTTCAGCGCAGCGCCCACGCCGTAACCGATAGAGCGATACCAAGGTCCTTTGTCTCTGTCGAGTGGATGGCGGCGGCCTTCCAAAGATCGAGTTCAGCGGTATGTGTGCTGGGCCTGTCGTCGCCACGAGATAAAGAGGGTCGGCTTGGCCTTGATAGCAAATTTTTCCTCCTGCGCCCGGGCGTGCACGAAAGAAGATCAGCGTCACCCCGCCTTCCGGTAGGACCGCCGCCTTGGGCCGCATATTGTGTCGGGCAGCGTGAAGCCGGTCGCTATCACCGCACCGACCCGCGCTCCCTTGGCGATGCCGCGGACAATAAAGTTCACCGCGTCCTGGGTCATGTCCTGCTCGCCGAGGAGCCTTACGGCGGCGGCCTCGAGGCTGCAGGCTACGACGCCACGTAACGCTGCGTGGGCCCGCATCGCGGGAAATGAGCCCGCATGTTGGCCATCCCATATCCCAAGCGTTCCAGAACTCGATTTTAAAGGGCCGCACAGCCTCCAGCGCGATGCAGAACGCAAACAGGAGCGTTCAGTCCCCCTCGCCTCGCTTCGCCCGGCTCGGGTCCTGACCGGCCTTTACTCGGTCGAGGGGTCCCCCGCGATGTCAGAAAATTCTCGCATATTTCCGACAGGCCGGCGGTCGATTTGTCGGAGGCCCCGGGGTACATCTGAATGGGTCCCCTTGCTCTCCATTACGTGCCAAATCGACCTTCATTTTCCCGCGGGCAGGGGATCGCTTTTGCCGGGCTCATGGGACCCAAAAAGTGCGATGGTCTCTGAACGGCGGAAAGGATGCGCTGGTCGCAGGAGCGCCATCGCAGCGGGGCAAAGGTCCAGGGTTGCGCATGCTCAGGGCTTCCGCTCAACGCATGCCTGGCAATATGATGATCTTCGTCTTGGCGCTTATAGGCACCGGCTTTGATCGATTTTGAGCCACTATACACGACATCCCGGGCAGAAGCCGTTGCCCAGTTCGTAGCCGAACACTACGCGCTCCGCCCTCCGCTTAATTGCCGCATGCTCAACCGCGGATTCAATGACATTTATCTGGTTGTCACCGCGACCAGCGAGCGTTACGTCTTTCGCCTTTCGCACCATCGCTCGCGCGGTGCCGCCGACGTCAGGACTGAAACGGACTTCTTGGCGCATCTTGCTCGATCGGGAGTGCCGATTGCCGCACCAGTCCAGACGCAGGAAGGCGCTTTGTTCGTTCATGGACGGTCACCGGAGGGGGTGCGAGAAGGCGTGCTCTTCCTGGCCCTCGGCGGGCGCGCGCCTGATGCGGCCTCCATCGCCGATGCGCGTGCAAATGGGGCAACTCTTGCGATGGTGCACAATGCCGCTGACTTCCATAGCGCCCCTGCACCAATCTATAAGCTCGATCTCGACCATTTGTTGCGCCGGCCGCTTGGGCGGGTGCGCGACAGCGGAGTCGTGGAAGGCGCCAGCGCGACGGCAGATCTTGAAACGATCGCCGCGAGAGCCGCCGAAAGGATCGAGAAATTCGATCATCTGACATGGACGCATTGTCACGGCGATTGCCATGGCTTTAATGCACGCATAACCGAGGCGGGCGAAGCGGCTTTCTTCGATTTCGACGATGGCGGTCCCGGCTACTTGGCGTATGACCTGTCGGTCTTCCTGTGGGCGAAGGTTTCCTTCGGCCGACAACTACACGCTATGTGGGATGCCTTCGTCGATGGGTATCGAAGGGTCCGACCGATAGCCCCGAACGACTTCGAAGCTGCGCATGTGTTTGTGATAGTTCGGCACATTTGGCTAATGGGCGAATATGCGAGCCGCGTACGAGAATGGGGCAGCGAACCCATCAGCTGGATTGGGCGCGAAATTAAATTCCTCAAGGCATGGGAGGCGGAGCGCTTGACCGACCGACTCTTTTGAATTGCGTGCTCTCATCGGCAGGAGCTGGTTACTGCCGCGAGGGCTCGAGCAAATGCAAGTGGAGGCGCACCGGATTGAGAGGGGTGGAAAGATCAAGAGCGCGTTGCTCGAGGAGAGAAGGACCATGGATGCTAAGAGAAAACCTCCGATAGGCCCCGACGTACCCCGCCCTCGCGGCCTTCCCATGCCCCCGGCTATCTATCTACAATGCTGCCATGGAACTCGAATCCCTCGAATATAAACTCCTAATGGAGGACGGGCGCGACACCGAGGTGCTCGGCCGGCTCGCC
>JASHRR010000891.1 GCA_030037185.1 Xanthobacteraceae bacterium
ACAGTCACCCGGAGGAGGTGTCGATGAGTGGCATAGAAAGTGTCAATATGAATATCAGTGCCAGTTATTCCAACGTAAACGGCATGAATGGCAGCGGCATGAATTGCAGTCCCATGGGCGAGCAATTTGGGCTCCACCACCACCACCACCACCATGGCGAGGACAACAATCAACAACAGAACTGCAACAACCAGAGCAGCTCTCAGCCGCCTGCGCAGAGCTCTCAGGAGGCGCAAAGCGGGCAGAATTTGATGAATGCTGGCCAGAGCATGGTGTCGCAAGGCCAAGCCCTCGTCGCGCAGGGCCATACCAAGGAAGGCATGCAGCTGATTCATCAGGGCAGCCAGATGGAACAGCAGGGCGCGCAGATGCTGCAACAGGCGCAGGGCGGACAGGGGATGGATCCGTGCGCTACTCAAGGACTGTGCGGCAACAACAACGGACAGTCCTCGGATCCATTCAGTCAGATGCTCAATTTCGGGCAGCAGATCGAGAAAAACCTGGCAGGCCTGGCCAACGGTCTCCTGGGCGGCGGTGGTGGCGGCGGCGGCGGCGGCTTCGCGGGTATCGCGACTATGGCGGTATCTATGTTTGCTTAGTGCTGATAGCCGAGTTCGTAGCAGGGGGCGGTGCCGCAAACCCGCAACCGAGCCCCTGCACCCCTGCGCGTTTGGCTTTAAGCCGGCAGGTTACTCAAATTCTGCCGTCACTCTCCGCTGAGATCGAGCCTCGGCAAAATTCTGAATTTAGCAACAGCTGATCGTCGGCCCCTCCCTTAAATCAGAATGCGCCTACCGCATCTGCCCGTTGAGGCGGTCGATCTCGTCTGATTGTTGTTTGAATTCTCGATAGCCGCGGTGCAGGTCGCTGATGATCACGCCCCCAAACGCTACCGCAGCGCCCAAGCAGAATCCGGTCACAAATTCGGTTCCGACATTGAATCGGGCAAATAGAATGATGGTGATCGACGCCGGAGCGTAGTATAGGGCGAAAATAAACGAGGGCGTGAGCCACTCCCACATGTAGTCGGCGAACATCCGCTTGAGGGATGATGACTCCGGGTGCATCGTTTTGCTGGCTCTGCCTTTCGCTTGGCGCGCCTGCGCATCGCTGGTCGAAAACCCCTGGCAGACAGGCGAGCCGGCTGGCGCGTATGCCCGGACCGGTCCCAGGCATCCCGATCCTTAACGCCGGCCAATTTGGCAACGTTCCCGGCCGGATGAGAACAGGGTTAACTCGGCTGAGATCGTCAAGGCGCCGGCAAGCTGCGCTTCTGTCGAGCCATTGGAGTGAACGTTGCGGGAAAGGTCGGCACAAGATTGCGACAGGTTTGATTGATCACGGGCAGGCAAAGCGCTGCGGATGCGATCTTTTATTATGCCGATGTCCGGTGTTTGAGCCCTCATTGACGAACTTGGAACAACAGCCCTCCTTTATTCTTCTACAGTAGCGCCATTGCCTTGTGTCACCAGCAACCTTGTCTGCTCAACTCGGCTTTTCTTGCGCATGGGTCCCGAAGTTCTAGAACATGGACGGCGCCGCCAAAACCTTCAGCAGGTATCCGGCGCTTATCAGAGTTACCACCCAGGCTGCGGCCAGCAGGTTTTCGAACATTCGCTGTCGGTACTCCTGCTCTTGCGTGATCAACCCCTGATTTGCGCCTGTCGCGGATTTGGCCGCAGACCTGGACCGCGCCGGCACCGGCTGGAGCGGGGGCGAGGAGCGGGGCAGCAGAAAGGGTAGCAGCGTCGCAGGACCGGACGGATTACCGCCGCGGGCCCGGGATGGAGGGCCGGCTTCGGGTGCGACGAGCGGCTGAAACGCGATGACTGTGGCGCCAGCACGATGCGGATTGCGCGCATTCTGGCCGTGAATTGGCTGACTGCGGAAATTCAGTCCATCTAGCATGACGCCCTCCGAATGACCGAACCGTTCGGTCAACAGATAGGTAGGAAGGCAATCAAATCAATGATAGCCGAACCGTTCGGCCAAAAAATTCAGCGCAGCTCTCATCCCATCCAAAAGCTTGACTGTTGATCCGGATTTGCCGCGCCGCGGAGGGAGTTCTCGCTAGGTTTCAACATTTCCCCCTTCCTCCTTCCCAAAGCCAGCTTCCGCGTTTCGGTGAATGCTGACAATCCGACCCAGTGCTGCGCCGCCAATCCATGAACGTCGGTTTCAAATGGAAAGCGGCTCGGCCGAGGCGCGATGCTGCCAACCTCGTTCATCGACCGCGAAGCCCGCCGGCGCTCGATCCTTCTGCGCCATAAGGCGTTCGGTCGGCTCGCTCGCCCGCCGCACGGTGGGTCTTGCCGACCGGGACAGCAATTGCGCTTCAACCTAGGCAACAAAAGGCCCCGTGATTGACGGGGCCAAGCCCCTGATCGGCTCAGGGTGTGGGGAGGGGAGCCGACCAGGGGACAGTTGCAAAAATTTCTAGCTCTCACGAGCCCCGCAAGCAAATGGCATTTACCCTGGCCACAAAGAGGCCCCGATCGGCTGTGCCAGGGCGAAGTGGGGTCGCCGATCGGGGCTAAGTCATCTAAGGGTTCAGTTTGGACATGAGCCAGCTTTAATATTGTCAGACTGGGAGCGTCTTGCATTAACCTGGATCAATTCAGGCTTCCCAAGCCGCTCAAACCTGCGACGCAGGCCGCCAACGCGGCGGCTCGGTCATCGACCAGCGTCAAAGCTTACGATTGCTACGGCAGCGTTGGGGCTTTCTGTCGTCATGCAACCCCCCGGCTGTATTGCTCCGCCAGCAGCAGCCTCGACGATCCCGATCCATTTTGGCCTATAGTCGCTGGGGATGTCACCCGCGCTCTCGCTTCAGCGGTGCTGCTTGAGGGGCCGTCGCATGTATCGACCGCGGGCCGGTCCAATGATGTTTCCGTCGTGATAGACGAGAGCGCCGCGCAAGAAGGTGCTTTTCACCCGGCCCGTGAGCTCCTGCCCCTCGAATGGGGAATACCCTTGTTTCGATTCTGACTCGGCGGCGCGAACCACGAAGCTGGCGTGCGCGTCGACGAGAACGATGTCGGCGTCAAAGCCGGGGGCGATGTCGCCTTTCGCCAGCAGACCGAAGCGCTGGGCCGGCTTGAGGCTCAACAGCTCGGCCATGTGGTTGTAGGACATGCCGCGCTTGCTGCCTTCGCTCATCACTCCGGAGAGCAGGTATTCGGTGCCGCCAAAGCCCGATTTGGCGAGCCATATATCGGTGGGGTCGGCCGGCGACCATTTTTGCTCGCTCGAACAGCAGGCATGGTCGCTGACGATCCAGTCGATCTTGCGATCGAGCAACGCTTCCCATAGCGCCTCGACATCGTCCCGGGGCCGGATTGGGGGGTTGACCTTGGCGTGCACCGCGCGTTCGCAGTCGGTGTCTAGCAAAAGGTGCCCCACCGTGACCTCCCGGCGGAACGCAATGTGCGGAAAAACCTGCTGCATGGTCCATGCCGCATCCACCGCCTTGCGGGAGCTCAGATGCAAGAGATTGATGTTGAGACAATCGGTTTCATTGGCCAGATAGGATGCAATCCAGATGGCAAGACCCTCGGCATGCGGAGGGCGGGCGGCGCTGTAGGCGGCGAGCCCGGTCAGCTTGCCCTCGCGCTCGACGATTCTGGTGTAGGCGGTGAGAATGTCCGCAAGCTCGCAGTGAAGGCTGACGCTGATGTAGTCGGCGAGTTCGGGATGCGCGGCCATCAATCGGCGGGCGGCACGCATGATGAATTCGAAATGAGCGATGTCGTATCGCTCCTGCGGGGAGATCATCAGGAACGCGTTCTGGTTGCTCGATCGGCCGTGCAGCCCGTAGCCGCCATAGAACATGAAAATCTTGAACGAGGTGATGCCATGCTCGAGGGCGAGGTGCTCCATCTCGTCGATATGCGCCGCTTCGATCGGGGCAACGTGATAGCCATAGTCGACCCAGAATCGACCCTCGGATTGCTTGAGCGCTTCCGGCATGAAGTCGCGATACGGGCCGCCCCTGTTGAGATAATATTGACCGGTACGGATGTAGTTGAGGCTCGATGTGACGCCACCCATGGCCGCCGCTTTGCTCTCCGATACGGCGTCCTGAGCCAGCGGCTGATAGATGCCGATATGCATGTGGGCGTCAACGCAGCCCGGGAAGGCCAGAAAATTCTTGGCGTCGAACACTTCCTTGGCAAGCGCTGTCTGGATGTCCGGCGCAAGGCGCGCGATCCGCCCATCGGCGATGGCGATATCGAGGCAGTCCACCGACGTCCTGTTGGGACGCACGACGCGGGCATTCTTGATTACGAGATCAAAAGACTTGTCCATGTCGGGTCACATTCCAAGGTAAGCGCGTTTGAGCTCAGGGTCGTTTCGCAGATCGGCGGCGCTTCCCGTTAGCACGAAGACGCCGTTGTCGAGGACACAGGCGCGTTGCGCCACTTCGAGGCTGTGCACCACGTTCTGCTCGGCCAGGAGGAGGGCGATCCCTTGGGCGTTGATGGCCTTGATCAGCGCGAACAATTCCTCGACCAGCAGTGGTGACAGTCCGAGCGACGGCTCATCGAGGATCAGGAGCCTGGGCTCGGCCATTAGTCCACGCCCGATTGCCAGCATCTGCTGTTCGCCGCCAGACAGCGTGCCGGCGCGTTGAGCCTGTCGTTGCGCCAACCGCGGGAAGATCGAGAATACCCGCCGCCGGTTGTCGTCGCGACGCTGGCGGCCACGGCGATAGGCGCCGAGATCGAGATTTTCGCGAACCGTCATGTCCGGAAAGATGCGCCGGCCCTCCGGCACGTGGATGAGGCCGCGTGCGACGATCGCCGCGGCCCGCTCGCGTTCGATGGCGCCATCATCAAATCGGATCGAGCCGGTCCATGGCCGCAACACGCCGGAGATGGCCCGGTTGAGCGTCGACTTTCCGGCACCATTTGAGCCCAGCACCGCGACGATCTCGCCTTGCCCCACGGTGAGATCGACGCCGCGCAGGATTTCGGTCGCGCCATAGCCCGCCCGCAAGCCGCTCACGATGAGGAGAGGATCAGGCATGGCCGGTTCCCATCATCCGGGCAGCCGCGCCGCGGCCCAGATACGCCTCTACGACCCGCGGGTCGGCCACGATCGCTTCCGGCGGACCATCGGCAATGACGCGTCCCTCCGACAGCACGAAGACGCGCTGCGCGAGGCTCATGACCGCCTGCATGACGTGCTCGATCATGACGATGGTGACGCCGCGACCGCGAATGGCGCGAATGACCGGCACCATGTCGCGGATCTCGGACGGATTGAGGCCGGCCAGCACCTCGTCGAGCAGCAGCAGCCGCGGCTTGATCGCCAGGGCCCGCGCCAGCTCGAGTCGCTTGCGGCCTGCCAACGTCAATGTTGCCGCCGGCCGGTCGGTGAGGTCGCCCAGTCCGACCTCACGCGCGACGTCATCGGCGGCGGCGAGCGCGTCCGCCCGAGCCGGCCGCCACAGATGGGTGCCGACTGCGATGTTCTCGCGCACTGTCAGGCCCATAAACGGCTGTGCGATCTGGAAGGTGCGGGCGATTCCGCGGCGGGCGAGCCGGTAGGGCCGCTCGCCGGTGATGCTGACGCCGTCATAGACGATGAGGCCCGTGCTCACGGGCAGGTAGCCGGCAATGATCGAAAACAGCGTGGTCTTGCCGGCGCCGTTCGGCCCGATCAACGCGGTGATGCGGCCAAGCTCGGCCACGAACGACGCGCGGTCGAGCGCGAGCAATCCGCCAAAACGCTTCGACACCCGCTCGACGCGCAGCAGGGGCTCAACCACGGCCGCGCCCCAACCGGTTCGGCACAGTGGTTCCCCCGGCCAGGACGCGCCGGCGCAGATCGCACAGCATGCCGGCGACCCCGCGCGGCGCCACGGCAACGACCACAATGAGTACGCATCCGTAGATCACGAGATCGAGGCCGGGGGCATCGCCGGTCGCGAGCTGCGCGAATTCTGAAAGCGTCTTGACGAAAAGCGCACCGGACAGCGGACCGAACACCGTGCCGACGCCGCCGACGATAGCAGCGAGCAATGCCTCGATCGAAATCCACGGGCCATAGGCGATGCCGGCATCGACGAACAGGAAGTACTGCGCATAGAAGCAGCCGCCGCCCGCAGCGATGGCGGCGGAGATCGTTATCGCCGCGAGCTTGACGACCGTCGGGTTCACGCCGAGCGCCTCCGCGGCATCTTCATTTTCTCGCACCGCCACCAGATAGGCGCCGAAGCGGCTGTCTTCGACGACCCGCATGAGCATCAGCGAGACGCCGACGAGACCGAGGATGATCCAGTAGAACGGCACGCGGCTGTGAAATTGGAATGCCTCGGGACGCAAATCGAGCTTGATGAGCGTGCCGGCTCCGGCTCCGGTGACAGGAGCGACGCTCGCGATGATGCGCAGCACCTCCGCGAATGCCAGCGTGACCAGCGCAAAATATGACCCCTTCAGCCCGGAGCGGAAGCTCAGCGCGCCGATCACGGTCCCGACCAGCGCCCCGGCCGCGACGCCGATACCAAAGCCCAGCCAGGCGTTGATGCCGTAGCGCGCCTGGAGGACGGCGGTGACGTAGGCTCCGGTGCCGAAGAACGCAGCATGGCCGAACGAATACTGGCCGCCATAGCCGCCGAGCAGATTCCAGCCTTGACCCACCAACGCGACGAGCAAGGCGATGACCAGAAAGTTGAGCACGACGTTGGACGAGGTGATCAGAGGCACGGCGCTGAGCAGCGCTATGACAACGAGCGCCGGCGCGAACCGCCTCATCGCCGCTCTCCGAACAGGCCGCGGGGACGAAACAGCAAGACCAGAATGAACATCGCGAAAATGCCGATCTGGCCCAGCGACTCGCCGAGATAGTAGCCCGACAGGCTCTCCACCACACCGACCAACAGCCCGCCGGTCAACGCGCCCGCCACCGATCCCATGCCGCCGAGCACGACGATCGTGAAGGCGATGAGCACAAAGGCGTTTCCGGCCTGAGGGTTGACGTAATAGCTCGGGATCAGCAGGCAGGCTGCGACCGCGACGCAGGCGGTGCCGAGACCGAATGCCACCGCGTAGACATGTGCGACTTCGATGCCCGCAAGCTGTGCACCAAGCCGCTCCGTGGCGACGGCGCGAATTGCCTTTCCGGTGTCGGTCCGCTGCATCATCAGCCACAGACCCAGCGCCACGGCGAATACCACGATGAATGCGACCATCCGCGGCAGCGCGAGAAACGCCGGGCCGACCTCGACGACGTCGAAAGCGTAGGGCACAGTGATGGTGCGTGTATCGGCGCGGAATGCGTAGAGCAGCGCATTCTCGATGATCACGGCGAGCCCGAGCGTCACCAGCAGGGCGTTGCGGTCTTCGCCGTGAGCAGCCGGACCAATGATGAAGCGCTGTAATCCGTAGCCGAGCAGGAAAAACAGCGGCGCTATGAAAAGCGTCGCCGCGTAAGGGTCGAGCCCGAGGAGCTGGTGGGCGAACAACGCGGCGAACATCGCCGCGGTCAACAGCGCACCATGGGCGAAATTGATGATATGCAGCACGCCGTAGATCAGCGTCAGGCCGAGCGCGACCAGCGCGTAGACGGCGCCCGTCATCAAGCCGTTGAGCACCGCTGCAAGGAGGATGGCTGGCGACAACATGGTCGGACACCGCGCGAGCGAGGCTGCCCGCGCGCAGCCTCGTCAGG
>JASHRR010000108.1 GCA_030037185.1 Xanthobacteraceae bacterium
GCCCTTTAGGAAGCTGCGCCGCGCAATCGAGTCTTCGGCCATGTGGTCCTCCCTTGAAGGTCGTGGCACTCTTCGCGTTTAGTGGCAAAATTATCCGAGCTTGCGTGAGCAGCCGCAACCGCCTTTGATACTCTTGGTGTCTCCGCGGTGGCAGGCAATGACGCTGCCGGCGCGGGTAGCAGACCAAGGGGCGCATCGCCTGTGGCGGTCTTAAGGCGCAGCGCAAAAGCACCATCAAAGCAGAGGGCCTCGCTAACCCCAGATGGTCTGTCTCGCCCGAGGATCTGCCTCGTCGGTTGGCGGATCGTCACAAGGATGGGGTTGCGCGGCGTTGACTTTCCGGACTAGGCATATAGTCACGGTCGCCACACCTCGGAATTGGCGCGTAAACCGCGACCCGGCCACGCCCGAGTTTCATTAGTCGCGGGCATCGAGACTTTCCTTCAAGGCGGGCTCACGACAGAGAAAAATTGGAGGGCAGACAACAAGAGAAACAAGAGAATTGTCTCAACGCCGGAAGAGATTACGCGAACTCGTATTTGCCAAATTGATTCCCGCATCAAAGCTGAACTTGCGGGTGTGAGAGCTGACGAGGATTGCGATCAAGACCAGGCGGGTCAAGATCGAGACGATCCTACTTCTTGCCAGCCCTGGATCGACACCCGAACAATATAAAGTCGCGTGGATGAAATCCGGGCCGCAGTCCGAAACGAACGCTTCCGGCCACCGCCAGGAACCGGTGGTCGGCATCAACTGGAAACACTGGTCGTCATTGATAGGACCTGTCGCCATCGATTGGAAACGCTGGTCATCTTCAATCGGAGCCGGTGGTCGATACGCGCAAATTCTCGATTGCCGCGAATAGGCTCATAGCCACCTAGCCAAGCCAACGCGATCATGATCTATATTTCAGCTCTCCTCGCGAGCCGTGATAGCATCTTCAAGACACCGATAATAGCCAAGGTGATCATACTGATTATCAACCTTGGATATATCTACAGAACTTGCCCAGATGTTTCTTGAAATACACACCTATATGCCGCTTCGATTGTTGCTTTGCTTTTCTTCTTTTCCCAAACTCCCTCTCCGTCGCGCACTTGCCCTGATATTTACCAGGCCTTGCCGGGCCGCGGACCGGGCGAGAATTCCAACAGAGAACGTAGCCGCAATGACGACGTCTTTTTCATTGCGCTGGCCGCCGGCCCATTGACCCTCTATCGCAAGTAGAGAGATCGAACATCCATCAGTGGTGGCCACCGTTAAGCCAAGAAATTCGGCCCTCTGATCCTCAAATCGACACATTTTTTACACGAGATGGTCGAACGAAGACCGCCATCCAGGAGCGCACCAAATCGCGGTCCATGCTTTGGTCTGCTTTGGTCGGTCCCGGTCGAGATAAAGATTTAACGAACTGGGGCGCGGTACAATTGAGAGATACAAAGGACAACCAAACCGTGAGAGATGAAGTCATATCGAACATGGCTCAGAAAGCATGGAAATGGAGACGTATTGCAGCGGTGATCGGGAGCATAGCTGCAGTTGGCACGCTCGCAGCATTGGCGTATAGCTTCATCCAGGAGGGTCAACCCGGTTTGGCGGAACTGAAGAAGACAGCGGTTTCAGTTTCATATGACGATTTGACAGAAAAACCAGAAGACCACATCGGCCAAATTGTGAGGTTTCGCGGCAAGGTCATTCAAGCTGTTCCAGGCGAACGCAACGAGAAAGATCTCATCCTGATAATCTGGGTGGGCAAGGGCCTAGCCTCGCTAAACGACGTGGTTTACGTCGATTATCAACATGGTGTGCATGAGCCAAGAATTCAGAAAAACGATGTTGTGGAGTTCTGGGGCAAGTTCACGGGTATCAAGACGCCCGAGCCCAATCACGGCAATGTCGAAGTGCCGCACGTCGTAGCCTATCAGATGGAACGCACGCAATGACCAACAATCCGAACCGAAGCCCATTTGAGCGATCCAGTGCGTCGGGAAAAGCCAGATTTTTCTAAACCAACGTCGGGAGAGGAAGTATTAACAGCCCAAACCACGACGGGTCATTTATGGTGTCCTCATAGTCATCTTGCATGGTCACCGCAGCCTATCTTGAGCAGGTTTATTAATCTGCATCAGCTGCTAGCTCAGACAAGGGACAGTTCCTGTCCGGCCTATGGGAAAGAAAGAAGGCGACCAGACAGCCCTCGGGGGGGGTGGGGGCTGGGGAAGGGCTTATCTGATCGCCGCTAGTCACGGAAGTTCACTTGTTACGAGCTAAGTAGGCTCCTTTTCGCTAAGAGGAACATCTGCCGGGCATCAACTTTCTGTTAGGTGTTCGTGAACGAAATATTCATTTGCGGGTTTGCGGAGACCATTCGTGGCCCCGGCACGGCCGGTGCCCGGCTCGGCGGGAGACAAAGCGTCCGCTATCCATCCTGCGGCCGTGTCCGGTTGGGACTTGGGCCCCCATCCAGCTGGGACATCGGACCGGTGCAGTTTGGGCGCGATGGGGTGCATGTCCGAGCCGTCCCCAGTTCGACAAAATGTGAGGCATCAGGTTATCTGGCGCCTCGACCCATTATCTTTGCTGGCTCAGCCTAAATCGGGGGGAAGTCCGCGGCTCCGCTCGACACGGAGAACTTCCAACGTAAGCTCTCGCAACCGCACCGGGTCGCGCTCCCCCGCCTGGGCGAAGGTTACGAGATGGTTGGCGACAACCTGTGCTACCGGGTTGTTGCGATCAGCCAATCCCAAATCTTTCAATGCGCCTTCGAACGCATCAACCAGGACAGCGCCATCCACCGCAAGCTACCTCTATCAGTGTTGTCGATTACCAAGCCGAATTCACCTTCGAACCGCGCCTTTTACGCTGCCGCGTCAGAGCCAGTCCCGCTCTTACCCTTTGCAACAGATAGTCGGCCCCCAAGGGGTGTTAGCCAAAACACACCGGAGGGCCCGCCGGACCGCACCGCGACAGGCAAAGCGCCGCGATCGGAAGATCAGCGACGGGACTGGATGGAGCGCGAACGTAAAGCTTGCGCTGAGCCTAAAGGCGGTGACTGCTTCGAGCGCGCAGCTCCAATCTGGGCGGAGCGAGACGTTGAAGGTTGTGCCGGGCGCGCGGTGTGTCTGTGCGCCATGTACCGCCCCCCCAGGCATCCGGCGACCGCACCCAATATGGTGGGCCAGTGGCCCGCACTGCGGACCGTACCTCGGGGAACGGTCCCGGCTTCCTCAAGAGATGACATGCCACGGCCGGCGTAGTGACCACCCAGCCCGCCAACAATCGCCCCTTTGATGCACCCTCTCGCTTCAGCCGCGGTCGACGCAAGGACCAGCCCGACCCCGATTGCGCCGACTTTGAATAACGTTTTCACGCGATCCATCGGTATCTCCGAGCAACACACTCGCAGACTCAATCCCAAGCGCTCGGTTCAGTTCCGCCGAGCGCCGGGCTGGAACGGGCCAACCGCTGGCCGGCGTTTTCTGCTGCGACGAGCACACGCCCACGTGCGAACGCTCATGAGAACAGCGGGATCGCCGTCGCCGAGGTTGCCATGCCGGCCGAGACGATCGCGGGGGTGAAAGGCGAAACCCGATGCGAAAGCAACCCAGGGACCAGACGCAGGGGCGCCGACGGGCGAGCTTACCGGAACCAAACGCGCCGCCACCTCCCCCGACCTGAGAGCAAGTGGAGCGGGCAGGCGCCGTCATAGGATGGCCTTCTTGAGCCACCGCCACAATTTCATTTGCAAAGCGCTCGCGAATCAGCCGTGCTGGCGCTTGCGTCGCCGATCGCAGCGCCGTGAAAGGAGGAGATCATGAAAGCGCTTCGGATACTGAGCTTTTTACTGCTCATGATCGCTCCTTACCGAGCTGTAGCATGGGGCGACGACGGGCATAAGACGATCGCGCTCATAGCCGAGCGGTATCTCGAGCCGGCGGTGAGGGCAACGCTCGGCGCAATGCTCGATGCCGACCCTGACAATCTCACGCCGCACGACCTTGCGAGCGAAGCGACCTGGGCAGACAAGTATCGAGACAGCAACAATCGCCGGGACCACTACGAACAGACGCAAAACTGGCACTTCGTCGATCTCGAAATCAATGACCCCGACATCAAAGCGGCATGCTTTGGACGGGCGGCGCTGGCAGCGGGCACGGCGGCATCGAACGGCCCGCCGAAAGCGTGCATTGTGGACAAGATCAATCAATTCCTTGCAGAGGTGAAGAACCCGAAAACCGATTTTGAGGAGCGGCTGTTCGCCCTCAAGTTCCTGCTCCATTTTGTTGGCGACCTTCACCAGCCGCTGCACGCCGCCGACAACCACGATCGCGGGGGGAACGATGTGAAGGTGTGGAGCGGGTCCAAGGCTCTGTCACTCCACCATTTGTGGGATGTTGAGTTCGTCCAGGCGCTCGCCAGAAAGCCGGCCGTTCTTGTGCAGGTGCTTTTGATGCAGATCACGCCGGCCCAAGCTGCGAGCTGGAGAGCCGGCACACCAGAGGACTGGGCCTGGGAGGCGTTCGCCATTGCGCATCAACACGTCTATGGCGATCCGCCGCTATCCGCAGGCGAGGCGCACCAGCTTGACCGCGCCTACGCGGAGCAGGCGAAGGCGGATGCCGCCCTGCAACTAAGCCGGGCTGGTGTCCGGCTTGCACATTTGCTCAACCAAGCCCTGAAATAGAGGACTTGCCGCTCCCAGCAGGCCGGTTCACGGCAGGCCTCATGGAGCATCTGGTGCCACCACAATCTCATCGATGGCTGCAGCCAGCAGAAGGGGCGACACTCTGGCGGTCGCAAATCCCTCGAATTGCGGGCGTATCGCCCCCAATGGCTCGCGCCGTGAAGCCTCGGGCTCACTGGATGTAATCACGGGCTGCTCGGCAGCTCGCCGCGTTCCGATAAGTTCTGATATGGTCGGCAGGCTCGTGATGATCAGCCATAGTTGTCGCCTTCACCTGCAGCCGGGCCGAACGTTGATGCGGTGTACAACGCAGCGCTGACCGCAAAGTCGTCGAACTGCCATGTCGCCGGGACAGCCCTTTTTCATCTAATGGCGGGGAGATTCCGCTCTTCGGCAATTCAAAGTATGGCTGGCGGCGGAAAAAACGCGAGTTT
>JASHRR010000892.1 GCA_030037185.1 Xanthobacteraceae bacterium
GGCATCCATCGCATCCTCCGCGGGCAACGTGGCAGGCTAAGTCAGATTGTATTCTATTCGAACGGGCTCCACCGCAAAGCCTGCGACGGCGGCAAGGCGCCATACGCCGTTGGGCACAACAGCAGCACGAATGGCTTTTCGGATGCCACTGCTGGTCCGAAGTCGGCTGCGTACGATGCCGCATCGGCATGCGGCGCGCATATTGGGTCTTCTTGTAGAAGTCCTTAGCGCGGCTGTGCGGTTCGCTCAGGATCGCAATCGCAGCGTGTCAAATCTGACCGTGCAAGTTTCGGCACTCGCTTCGTCACCCAAAAGCGCGAGCAACCTTGTTCGGCACCGGAATCACACTAGTTGCTTGGTGATGACAGTGTGCTCAGCACGCATCCCCGTTACGCAGGAATGTCATGAGAGCCCGCCGATCCGGCCTCACGGCTTTGTCGCGCCGGCCGTTGACATAAGGTTGCGTACATTTCGATTTATACCTCTAGTTGCAAGCGGAACTCGGTACCATACCTGAGTCCGGATCGATCAAATTATTCCACGCAGCCGTTGAGCGCACAGAGGCGAGTGATTGCCATGTTGCTAGACAAAGACGAGCGAGTGCCTAATACCAGCGAGCGCCGGCGCGCCGACAATGCGGTGCAGCGGCAGGCCATGCTGCTTGAGGTCACATCGGACCTGATTCGCGCCTCCGAGCCTGGCGAACTCGGCCGCATGACGTTCGAGCATATCAGGTCGGACCTCGGCGCGGTTGTGTGCACCAACTATCGCGTCGATCCTGTGGCGCAGCGCCTCAGGCTGGCGTTTGTGCACGGCATACCACCGCAATACCTGGAGGCAGCCCAGTCCCTCGAACTCGGTCAAGAGTATTGCGGCACCGCTGCCGCAAGCATGCAGCCGCTTGTGGCCGACAAACAGCGCATCGCCGCCGATCCCAACGGCGGCCTGGTGCGCGAACTCGGCGCCACTGCCTATGCCTGCTACCCGCTCAAGGCGTCTGACGGTCGCCTGCTCGGTACGTTTGCGGTTGCTTCGGCGACACGGGAGAGCTTCACCGATGATGAAATCGCCTGGCTTGGCACGATAACCAATTTCCTCGCCCAAGCCTGGGAGCGTTTCGAGGCAGAGCAAGGTTTACGTGCGAGCGAGGAACGCTTCAGATCCTCAGTCCTCCACTCGCCATTGCCAATTGTTTTGTTCGACGATCGGGAGCAAATCCTCGCCATCAGCCAAAGCTGGCTCGACCAAACCGGCTATTCGAGAAAGGAGCTGCGCCGCGTCGGGGATTGGACGGATAGAGCCTACGGCGACCGCTCGGGCGAAGCGCTGGAACAAATCCGCCAGATGATTCCAACCAAGCCCGAGGCGCAGCAGACCGAACTGACGATCCGCACGAAAGACGGGCGCGACCGCATTTGGCGCTTTGTTACTTCTGCTCTGGGAACCCAATCGGACGGGCGAGGCCTCTTTATTTGCGTCGCCGAAGATTTGACTGAGCGAAAAGCTCACGAGGAACAGGTTCACCTTCTGATGCGTGAGGCCAGTCATCGCGCCAAGAACATGCTCAGTCTCGTGCAGGCGATCGCCCGCCAGACCGCGGCTGGAGCCTCTGAAGATTTTGTCGGGCGCTTCACGGAGCGCATCCAGGCGCTTGCGGCCAATCAGGACCTGCTGGTCAGCAATGAGTGGCAGGGAGTTGACGTGGAGGATCTGGTGCGCGCTCAGCTCGCGCACTTTGCGGACCTTGTTGGGTCTCGGATCGCCATGCACGGCCCGCAGCTGCGTCTGAACGCAACCGCCGCCCAAGCGATCGGTCTCGCGCTGCACGAGCTTGCGACAAATGCGGGAAAATACGGGGCGCTGTCGACGGACAGGGGGCGCGTCGATGTTTGCTGGGGGACCGACGCCGACGTTCTCACCATGAGCTGGACGGAGCGCGACGGGCCACCCGTGTCACCGCCGGAGCGGCGGGGCTTCGGCAGCACGGTCATCGCTTCGATGGCGAAGGCGACCGTTGGCGGCGACGTACAGCTCGATTACGCTCCCTCAGGTCTGGTGTGGCGCTTGACCTGCCCGGCGGCGAATGGGCTGGAGTCCGGGGAACGTGAGAAAATTTTTTGGCAAGGGAAGTTGAGGCAAGGGAGCACAATCAACGCGCAAACAGCAGCTTGAGGCTCATAGAGGCCTGACGCTGCTGCGCCGGGAGGCCCGCTCCGGCGTCGTCGGCTTGGACATTGGGCCCGGCACCATCGCTGTCGTCGGCGTCGATCAGGGTGAGGCGCGGCACGAAGAACTGTGCCCTACAATCTTCCACCCCTGGAAAGAATTGCGCCGCATCGAGCGGGCCATGTCTCGCCGGGCCACCGACCCGGAATGCTCTCTCGCTGAGCTTCCGCATTTTCTCGTCGTTACCGCCTGATCGGCACACCCAGGCCTCCTCAACAAACTGGACGAACCAGCGAACCTCTCCGCGAATGGTTCGGCGTCGGGATCGAAGATGGCCGGGGCGTCCCGCCAGATAATGGTGGACCTCCTTGCCCTCGAAGGAATTGAAATTACGGTACGCCTTGAAATCTCATCGGCCACCAATCTTGAGCATGTGCCGCTCAACGGTCTTGAATGCCCGTGTGGCGGCGGTCTGGGTGCAGTGGCCCGGCATGTGGGCTTTAATCCAGACGCTGCCAGCGGCGCATTCCCGAGCAAAAACCTCGATCGCGCTTTTGGTGAAGCTGAACTGCGCACGGACCCGCTCGAAGGCTTACGACTTCGCCTTGCCCTTCGGCATTTCCCGCGCCGCCTTCAAGGCCGCGCATGCCCGCATCAAGTCAAGGCGCTTGAGTGCTTCTTCGCCAAGGACGGCGTTATAGATGTTCTGCGAGGCCCGCAGGATGCCGCACGCGCGCTCCTGCGCCGGCTCGGTGCGCAGCGAGGATAAAGCTCTGAGTGGGTTCACGGGGCATGAGTTCGCAGCACAATCGGAGTGAGTTTTACATCAAATCCGGCTCGCCGGACGCGCTCTAACCCCCGGCATGAATGCCGGGGCATGTCGCGCACCTATGGTCGCCTTGATTGCGAGCGCGGGAACCCGCCATCCGGCGAGCGTTGCGGGGTCGCCGGCACGGGTAGCGTCGCGTGGGTATTTTTAAAAGATTGCAAACCGAGAGCAGTTATACTTGGCAGCCTCCGCCGGACCAAGCCTCGATCGGCAAATCCGGTTGCCTTGAGAGCGTCGACCCTGGTTCGCAGGCTGTAATCTCAAATCGACCGCGACCCGCGTACGGCAAATGATTTCGCGAACTGTTGGCGACGTTGGCGCAGGCGTTCCGCGCCGACCGGGCCTGAACCTTCACTACAAATGACGACAGACCGGCCTGAGTTCAGCCAGCAAAATCGGTCAGTTGGACCCCGCCGCCGCTCTGATCGAACGGCCCTCTCGAGGCGGTTTAAACTACGGTGCGAGCTACAGCGCCTCAGCGCGAATCGGCGGCTGGAAAGCAAGGCCGCTGTCCCATGGAAAGACGATCCAGGTGTCCTGGGATACTTCGGTGATGAAGGTGTCAACCAGTGGCCGTCCCATCGGCTTGGCGTAGACGGTGGCGAAATGCGCATTGGGCAACAGGTCCCGCACCACGCGCGCGGTTTTACCCGTGTCGACCAGGTCGTCGACGATGAGGACGCCCTTGCCGCCGCCGCCGCTTTTCTGCACCAGCTCGGATGCGACGCCCTTAAGCACTTTCAATTCGCCCTGGCGGACGTGCTCGTAGCTTGAAATGCAGATCGTTTCGATGAGTCGAAGGTTGAGTTCGCGAGCCACGATGGCGGCCGGCACCAAGCCGCCGCGGGTTACCGTGACGATCGCATCGAACGGCCCGGCGCCGTTCAACCGCCAGGCGAGTGCGCGGGCATCGCGATGGAACTCATCCCATGAGACCGGAAACGCCTTTTCCGGCATCCGCATCGGCGTCATGACAGTACGCCTCTCTCGTCGTCGAGCTTATTGTCGGACTCGTTTTCCGCCGCCGCCCGCAGCGTTTTGGCTTGAGCGATAAAAAGATCGGCTTTCTTTTTGGCGTCGCGTATCAGGTTATCCATCTCGCGCTGGAAGCGGTCGAGGTGAAGCTTCAAACCTGAAGCCGACGGCTTTTCGGTTTCAAGCGCGTAGCCAACCATGTGCATCCTGACAGATGTCTCGAGCAGGATCAGCGACGTGGCCTCGTCAGAAAGATCGTGCTCCTCCGTATAGTCTTGGACAAGTTGGTGGAGAGCCATTCCGTGCTGACTCAGCTCGTCGATGACGGCTTCGGTCTCCTCGTCAAAATCATCATTCTGCGAACCCATTGCCTGCTCCATCGGCAGTCTCACGTGAAACTGCATAGGTTGTGCTATTTGAGCTTTCTCCAACCCGCAGGAGCTGGCGCGCTGACACGCTAGCACTGGGGTGCGGCGGCGCCCGCCGGCTTATGCTCCCCCCGCCGATCGGTCGCTACCGCGTTCCACAGCGCATTACCAGAGGGATTTTACCCAGTCGACGACCTGCGCTTGAGCGGTCCGCGGCGCGGTAAGATGCCCGGCGGGAACCTCGATGTAGCGGCTTTTAGGATTCTTGGGTGCACGCGAGAAGGCATAGTCGCGGCCGCGAACGAAGATCGGATCGGATTCGCCCACCACCCAAAGAAGCGGCACGCCGTGCAGCGCCGCCGCATTCTTCGGAATTACCGCCGGACCGTCCGGGTCGAACATACTGAGGTAAACAGCCGGGGACGCCGTCGCGAAGGTTGGAATGCCTTGAATGCGGTCGGGCCAGATGCGCCGAGACTTTTCTCCGGCCGCCACCAACGCACGGGCCTGGGTGATGGCGTCTGCGGTGCGAGCGCGCATCTCGGCGGTCTCCGGCAGATGTCCGGGCGACAGCGCCACCACCGCTGCCACTCCACGGCGGCGCGCCGCATAGCCGATCGCCGCATTGGCGCCGAGGCTGTGGCCGATGATGACAATGCGGGTTGCGCCCCTCGCCTTGAGGCCTGCGACAGCGGTGTCGATTTCTCGCATCGCTTCCTCGTAAGTCGCCCCGTAAATGCGCCACAGCGACCACGGCATTTCCGGCGACACGGCGACTGCGCCTTCAGCCTCAAGGGCTGCCGGAATACCGCCGTCGAAGGCGCCGGCCCACACGCCTTTGCCATGCAGAAACACGACACCGATTCCTTGCAGGCTCGCGGCATGAGCGGGCGTCGCCATCAGCCACAGCAGGAAGAGCGCCCGCACTATCAAGAGCGCGACCATAGGGCGGCCGGTAAGTTCTCGCGGCATTTCACTCTACCGCTGCGCCGCAATGCAGGCGCGCTTCTGGTCAAGCATTTTTTCGATCGCCTTCTTGGCAGCCGCAAGCCGCGCCGGGTCGCGGCCTCGCACCACGATGTTGGTGTTCGGGCCGCGCACTTCGTCCACGAACGGATAGCTGCCGATCATCACATCCGGATGGGCCTTGGCGATCTCGCCAAGCTCGGTTCCCACATCGCCCTCGCGGCAATCGGCCCGCACCGTCTCGGACAGCATCCTGATGCCGGTCTTGAGCCGCGGCGCCACCTCCTCGAGCATGGCTTGCATGATCGCAGGCACGCCGGCCATGACAATCACGTTGCCGATCCAGAATCCGGGCGCCGCCGAGACCTTGTTGGGCACAAGCTCGGCCTCCTTCGGTACGCGGGACATACGCATGCGCGCCTGGTTCAGCTCGGTCCCGATGGCGGCGTAGCGCTCCTTTAGCAGGGCGAGCGCGCGCTCATCGTAGTCAATCGCAACCCCGAACGCCTTGGCGACGCTGTCAGCCGTGATGTCGTCATGAGTCGGCCCGATCCCGCCGGTGGTGAACACGTAGGTATAACGGACGCGCATGGCATTGAGCGCTTCGACGATCGCATTCTCGTCATCGGCAACGATACGGGCCTCCCGCAGATCGATGCCGATCCTCGTCAGGTACTCGGCGACGTAGCCGATATTCTTGTCCTTGGTGCGTCCCGACAGGATCTCGTCGCCGATTACCAGAAGGCCGGCCGTGATGATCCCCGGCGCCATATCGTCCCTCATCCCATGACCCGCTGTACTGCCAATGCCGCCGGTGACGGGCTCTAGGCCACCGCCTACAGCCGATTTGGGTCTTCATAGACCGACCCTCGTCCTTTCCACAACCGGTACCGGTCGCCACGATCAAGCCGACGCACCGGCTTGTGCGTGCAATCCGAGACGGTTCGCACATTCGTGTGCGGGCCGCAAGAGCGGCCCTTCATGCCGGCGACGAGGCCGTACCCCGGGGTTGAGCGCAGCGAACCCGGGGGACGGCATTGCCGGTGGGACGGTGGTTCCCCGTTTCGCTCCGCTCAATCCGCGCTAGCGCATCGAGATTATCAAGCGCCAGCTTGCCAGCTGCTGATGCGGCGGCCTACAAATCGAGCATGGACTCAATTGCGCGCATGCCCGAGCCACCCCCCTGCCGGCCGATCGCTTTCGCTCCAGTCGATATCGCCTGCGATGCAGTTCCCGGCGGCGGCTTTCGGCTGCGCTCGCGCACGCCGCTTGGGCCGCATGATCGGAGCCTCGGCCGCATGTTCCGCGCCGCCGTAGAGGTGCAGCCCGATCGCGTATTTCTCGCCGAGCGCTCAGGCGACCGCTGGCGCACGCTCACCTATGCGGCGTCTCGTCCGATCGTTGATGCGATCGCAGCCGCTTTTCTCGAGCGCGGCTTGCCGGCCGAGCGGCCCGTCATGGTTCTATCGGGAAACAGCATCGATCATGCGCTGCTGATGCTCGCCGCCTATACGGCGGGCATTTCGATTGCGCCCGTGTCGCCCGCCTATTCGTTGCAAAGCCGCGACTACGCCAAGCTCAAGCATATCGCCGGACTGCTTCAGCCAAGCCTCATCTTTGTGGACGATACCGCACCGTTCGCGCGAGCGCTCGGTGCCCTCGATTGCGCCGGCGTTGCGATCGTGGCGCGTCATAACGCTGCGCGGCTTGAGGGCGTGACCTCGCTCGCCTCGCTCGCTGCCACCAAGCCGGGCACCGCCGTCGAGCGGGCGGTCGCGTCGAGCAATGCCGATACCATCGCAAAGTTCCTCTTTACCTCGGGTTCGACCGGGCTTCCCAAGGCCGTCATCAACACGCACGGGATGCTGACCGCCAATCAACAGCAGGCCGCCCAGATTTGGCCGTTTCTCGCTGAAGAGCCGCCCGTGCTTGTTGACTGGCTGCCGTGGAGCCACACCTTCGGCGGCAACCACAATTTCAACCTCGTGCTGCGCCATGCAGGCACCTTCTACATCGATGCCGGCAAGCCGACGCCGGCGCTGGTCGGCGAGACCGTGCGCAATCTTTCAGAGATTTCCCCGACGGTTTACTTCAATGTACCCGCCGGCTATGCGGCTCTGCTGCCCCATCTCGAACGCGACACAGCCTTGGCGAAGAGGTTCTTCGCCAAGCTTCGATTCATCTTCTATGCGGGCGCGGCGCTGCAGCAGGATCTGTGGACGCGCCTTGAGACCGCAGCCGTCCGGTCGACCGGCACGCGTATTGCGATGACCTCGTCCTGGGGCACCACCGAGACGGCGCCACTTGCCACCGCATCTCATTTCTTGACCGACCGCCCCGGCATAATCGGCGTGCCGGCGCCCGGCGTCGAGGTGAAGCTCGTGCCTCGCCTAGGCAGGCTCGAAGTGCGGGTGCGCGGCCCTAATGTGACGCCCGGCTACTGGAAGCGGGAGGACCTGAGCGCGTCGGCGTTCGACGAGGAGGGCTTTTATTGCCCAGGGGATGCCGTGCGCTTTGCGGACGCGGACGATTTCACCAAGGGCCTGATGTTTGATGGTCGGCTCGATGAGGACTTCAAGCTCGCGACCGGCACGTGGGTCCATGTCGGCGGATTGCGCGTCGGCGTGCTCGCCGCTGCTTCGCCGGCGCTGCAGGATGCCGTTGTGATCGGCGAAAACCTGCCATTCGTCGGTGTGCTCGCCTGGCTGAACCAGGTCGGATGTCAGCGTCTGATCGGACACGATAACTTGAGTCTCGCCGAGCTTGCCCGCCATCCGGCTATCCGGGATCACGCTCACCGCGCATTGGCAGGGTGGAACGCCGCGCATCCCGGGTCGTCGGAGCGCATCGCGCGGCTGTTGCTGCTGCCCGATCTGCCGTCGATCGACGCCAATGAGATCACCGACAAGGGCTACGTCAACCAGCGCGGCGCGATCGCCCGTCGTCAACACGAAATTGCGCTGCTCTACGCCGAAGTGCCGCCGCCGCAGGTGATCGAATTGGTGAACTGTCAACTACCTGGATGATAACCGCAGCTATGTCGGCTTCAGCCTGACGCGAACTCGGCCGGAAATGGACTTGTCCGTCGCCGCCTTTCTAGGCGACGGTCGCCAGGTCCAATGCGCGGACCGGCTCGCGCGACAACCCAGTTTTTGGGGTTTCGAGACGCCGGGCAGGCGACGCGTGATTCCTTGGCCCTCGCCGGTTACAGCTGATTTTAGCGTTCGCTGGTCTTGCCAGAAGTGCGCGAGCTCTCAACCTTATCCGCCGCGATCTGTTTCGCAGAATCAAAATGCCGCCTCGCTGAGGACGCGTACGCCAAGGCATAACCACCGTGACCGTGCAGGTGGCGCCCACGACAGCCGTACCGATAGTCAGCCGGACCGTAGCCATACGCCGCGGACGGCGGGTAACCGGGGGCACGGTATCCGCAGCCACCAGCGTGACCGAAAGCGGGCGTGTAACCGTAAGCGCCGCAGCCGGCGTCACCGACCGTACCGTAGGGCCAGCCGTAGCTATAGACCCCGGCGTAAGCAGGCGTGTCAGCGTAACCGGCGTAGCCGCAACCACCGGCGTAGGGCCACCAAGCTGAAGCGGGAGTAGCCGCCGCAACTGCGAGACCGACGCCGAGAACCGCCATCGCTGCACACTATCTACTGTTGCACATGATCTCATCTCCTGCGGAAATGGTTCCGCTTTGGTGTTGAGTGCATAGGTAACGCCGATTCGAAAAGGAACGTTCTTATAGATCCTCGGTTTTTTCAGGCGGGCTGGAACACTGGCGGGCGAGGTTCGACCGGCGAACTTGGCGACGTGCTTGCGACGAAACAAGCGCAGTCCTGCGTGCCAGTGCACGATTTGACGGCGCTTGCGGTGCCGATGCCGGCATCGTATGCCGGTGTTGCGGGCTCCCTACCGAGACGCAAGTGAACGCGAGGGGCAAAGGACCGTATGACTACACTGAAGATCGCAGTCGTCACAGGCGCGGGCACCGGCGTCGGCCGCGCTGCGGCACTCGCCCTGATGAAGGCGAGCTACGTCGTGACACTCGCCGGCCGCCGCAAAGACAGGCTCGAAGAAGTGGCGGCGGAAGGCGCGGCTGCTCAGGGACGCAGCATGGTGGTGCCGACCGATGTGGCCGACCCCGCCTCCATCAAGGCGCTGTTTGCCGCCGTCAAGGCAGCCCACGGCCGTCTCGATCTGCTCTTCAACAATGCCGGCATCGGCGCGCCGGCGGTGCCCATCGAAGACCTGCCGCTCGACAAATGGCGCGCGGTGGTCGACACCAACCTCACCGGGCCGTTCCTGTGCACCCAGGAAGCGTTCCGCCTCATGAAGGCGCAGACGCCCCGTGGCGGGCGCATCATCAACAACGGCTCGATCTCGGCCCACACGCCGCGCCCGATGACGGCGGCCTATACGTCGACCAAACACGCCATCACCGGGCTCACCAAACAAACCGCGCTCGACGGCCGCCCGTTCGACATCTGCTGCAGTCAGATCGACATCGGCAATGCTGCCACGCCGCTCACCGAGCGCATGGTGCAAGGCGCCGGCGTGATGCAAGCCGACGGGCGGATGATGCAGGAAGCCCGCATGGATGCCGCGCATGTCGGCGACGCCGTCGTCTACATGGCCAACCTGCCGCTGTCGACGAACGTGCTGTTCATCACTGTAATGGCGAACCAGATGCCGTTCGTGGGGCGGGGGTGACGACACGCACTCTTGACAATAACGGGCGGCAACGCTGGGGCGGCTGCTCCGCACTCGACCCCCGGGCCCTGGAACTGGAGGCGCAAAATCGCTGCCGCCGAGTCGCGATGGGGGCGACGATGCAAGCCGCAGATCGGCTGGCTTCAAGCTCAAGGCCGCCCGCGATCAAACGTCGACCGCGGGCTCCGGTCTGCTTCACCCCACCACGCTCACCTTCACCTTGGTCCCTGCCTTGACGGCGGCGAGCGTCTTCACGTCGGTGAGCGCGCGGGCGAATACGTTGCACGGGCTCGCGAGCCGCGTTTCGTCACCGCGGCTGATCGGCGTGCGGCCGAAGCCGATGGCAATGGCGGGACCGTCAGGCCAGTAGGCGATCTCGCCCGATGTGACGACGGCGCGAGCCGCTTCCTCGCGCGCGACCTTGACTGGAACGTCGAAATACACTTCTTCACCCCAGGTGAGCGCACAGGATGTTATCGGCAGCGCTGCCAAGATCGCATTTGCGGTCGGCGTGTCGAGGAGTTCTGCCTCCATCGTGACCGTGGCGAATTCAAAACGGATTTGCGGCATTGAATCTCCTTGGCTCGCCGATCGAGTCCACAAACCAATCGCTGCAGCGGGACGGTTCTACCGAGGCTCGCCTTCGCCGGTCCGATAATAAACTCGTTTGATGCGGACGACTTGCCATCACTCGCAGCGCCGATCCCGGATTGCGGAACGCAACGCGACAGTCCCGCAATGCGGACTACGAAAGATCAACCGTTGGGCAAACGGGGCTGTTCTCTCGACCAGCCGCCGCTCGCTGCCGGTTATAGGAACCCTCCCTGCCATCATCGCGTAAGCGACAGCAGCGGTGCTTCCTCGACGGGCTTGGCGGTCGTCTTCTGCACGATCAGGGCCATCGAGGCGATGTCGTAGTAGCCGATGATCCCGATCAGATCCATGATGCCACGCTCACCAAACTTGGAAAGCGCAGCTTTGAATGCGGCGTCGCTGACGTTCTTGTCGCGATAGAGCTCGGTACAGAAATCATAGAGCGCGGTTTCATCGTCCTTCATGCTCTGCGGCTTTCTCCCGGCGCCAAGGTCGACAAGAATCTGGCGATCAAGGCCCCCCTTGATAGCCAGCGGATAATGCGCCCGCCACTCATAGGGCTGCGACCATTGGCGGGCAGCGATCATGATGGCGAACTCGCTCAGTCGGGGCACCAGCGAGCTGTTGAAGCGCACGTAATCGCTCACATGCAGGAGCAAAAGGCCAAGGCCGGGGCTGCGCGCATAGGCGTTGAACGGCCCGCCATTGAGTTCGCTGCTGCGCGGCGGCGTCTTGAGCATTACCGCCATCTGCTGCTGCTCCGGTGTCAGTTGATCGAGGCGCAGCTCGGAAAAACGCTCGTCTGCGTGCGCAGCGACAGATAACACAGTCGCAACCGCAGCACCGCTTGCGACACGCCTGAATGTGTGAACGAGACGCACCATCTTGCGTTACCTCCCTGGATTTCATGCATCTTCGATGCCGTAGCTTAGAGCAGGTTGCGAGCGACTGGAATGACGTTGCAGGTGACAAAGGCGCGGTCGTCCAGCCGTGAGATCGGGCCTGTTTTGGCGCTCCACTTGTTCGCCCTTCTCGGCCAGCAGCCACGTCCCACACCTACGCGGCATGACATTTCGGGTTCGACGCCGGGCCGCGACGATCTTTCGGCCTAAACGTTCAGGGCATTGTCCACCCTACGGCCGCATTAGCGATCCCGTCTTGGTGCCATGAAAATGATCTGTAGTGTCCCTCGCGCTCCCGCCGGTCAGCGCGGCTACCAGCTCGGGTACAGAGACGCGCAGGTCGTCGGGCACTACGCCCGATCCAAACCGATCGACGAACAGCGTCAGCGGACCTCGCAAGACATTCTCAGCGATGCTT
This sequence comes from Xanthobacteraceae bacterium, assembly GCA_030037185.1. The sequence goes on from JASHRR010000892.1 coordinate 11,932, forward strand.
CACGAAGCGAAATAGTCGCGCGCAGATGTAATTGGCATAGACGCCAGCCGAAGGTATCGCGAAGGCCGCGGCTTGGGCGTCTACTGGGGCCGGCCTGCCCCGTCGAGGCGGCCAGGGTGCGCGTACTGAACGCCGAGGCAAGGGCTGAGGGGGCCTCAAGATTGGATCGGCGTCGGCGGATCGTGCATTCGATGAACGCAAGTAAAGCCAGAAGAGGGCAGCGGGAAAGACGTGGAGGCCCGCGACATCGAGGTATTGATGCGCGTGTCGACAGAACGCGCGGCAGGCGCGAAAAATGGCCACGCGAGACGCGCCTCAATGTAAAATGCTTTTAAGCCCGGACGGCCGGGTTCGCTGAAAATAGAATCACATCGTATTCAT
>JASHRR010000893.1 GCA_030037185.1 Xanthobacteraceae bacterium
ACCATTCCGACCGCCGATGGCGGCACCCATGAGACTGGACTGCGGGCGGCGTTGTCGCGCGCGCTCAAGGACCATGCCGAGCGCGTCAACCAGGGCAAGCGCGCCGCCCAGGTGACGAGCGAGGACGTCATGACGTGCGCCGCAGCGATGCTGTCGGTGTTTATTCGCGAGCCCGAGTTCCAAGGCCAGACCAAGGACCGGCTGGCGACCGCAGAAGCCACCCGTATCGTCGAAAGCGCCGTCAAGGACCAGTTCGACCACTGGCTAGCCGGCAATCCGATGCAGGCGAACCGGCTGCTCGACTTTGTGGTGGAGCGTGCAGAAGAACGCATCCGCCGCCGCCAGGAGAAGGAAATCGCCCGCAAGAGCGCGGTTCGCAAGCTGCGCCTGCCCGGCAAGCTCGCCGACTGCACCAGCACGGCCGCCGAAGGCTCGGAGATCTTCATCGTCGAGGGCGACTCTGCTGGCGGCTCCGCCAAACAGGCCCGCGACCGCGCGAGCCAGGCGGTGCTGCCGCTGCGCGGCAAAATCCTCAACGTGGCGAGCGCCGGCAAGGACAAGCTCGCCCAGAATCAGCAGCTCGCCGACCTTGTCCAGGCGCTCGGCTGTGGCACCGGCGCCCATTATCGCGACGAGGACCTGCGCTACGGCAAAGTCATCGTGATGACCGACGCCGATGTCGACGGCGCCCATATCGCGTCGCTGCTCATTACTTTCTTCTACCGCCAGATGCCGCAGCTCATCGATCAGGGCCACCTCTATCTCGCGGTACCGCCACTCTACCGGCTCGCCCATGGCGGCAGGGTGTTCTATGCTCGCGACGAGAGGCACAAGGAGGAGATCATGCAGGCCGAATTCCGCGCCAACGCCAACGTGGAGATCGGCCGCTTCAAGGGCCTCGGCGAGATGATGCCGGCACAGCTCAAGGAAACCACCATGGACCGGGCGAAGCGCACCCTGCTGAAGGTGATGCTTGTCGCCGACGACCGCGCCGACACCGCGCAGGCGGTGGACCGGCTGATGGGCACCAAGGCAGAGGCGCGCTTCGAGTTCATCCAGGAGCGCGCCGAGTTTGCAAGCGACGAGATGCTGGATGTGTGAGGAGCGAGGATGGGCGGTGAGCAGTCCGTTTGATTCCTCTCCGATTCTGCGCTAGCCTACCCACTATGAATAGATTCGCGAGCACTAGGTGCGGCTGCTAAGGCGCTCGGTGTTTCGGTGTCCACGTTGCGGCGATGGGAAGCCGCTGGACGGGTTGTGCCCGACCAGAGACCTCGCAAAGTTCCGCCCGGAACTGTTTCACGCTGCTGAGGCGCCCCATCGGACTATCGCTTGTGTCTCCAGTAACGACCAAAAAGCCGACCTAGAGCGTCAGAAACAGGTGCTTGAACTGTTCTGCGCCACCAAACGCTGGATTTGAACGAACGCACCTTCAGGTGCGACGACTGCGGTTTTTGAATGCGACCGCGATCTAAACGCGGCTCGCAATCTTGAGAAATACGTCAAAACAAACGCGGCGTTTATCAACGCCGGATCGCCGCGCTGCGCGATTTCATAGGTCCATAGCGGGGGTTCGTTATCGTTCTATCAAGGAAGTGGTGCTAATCGAGGTTAGCTCTGCTTCGCATTTTCAGAGCATGGCCCTGACTTTATCCCCCCCCCGAGGTCAGGGCCATTTTTCCCTTAAATCGGTAGTTGGCGCACAGCTCACCGAGGCTGTTCTGGTTTACCCTCTCTTCGGTCTCAGTTGCGTTCCGGCCACCGCGACATGCGCGAGCGTGACCGGCAGGCGGAAGCGGCGCGGGCCGGCGGAGCCGGGATTAAGGTAGAGAACCCCGTCGCGTGTCGCGATCAAGGGCTGGTGCGAGTGGCCGTACACCACCGCCGCGAAGCCGGCCGTCGGTGGATCGACATCGAGGTGCGCGATGTTGTGGAGCACGTAGAACGAAAGCCCGCAGACTTCGACGATGTCGGTCGGCGGCAGGCGTTGGGCCCACGCTCCCGTGTCGACGTTGCCGCGGATCGCATGTGTCGGAGCGATGGTGCGAAGTCCGTCGAGCACCGCCTCGTCGCCGACATCGCCGGCGTGGAGCATGAGATCGCACCCACGCAGCGCCGCCACGGCCTGCGGCGAGCAATCCGTGCGTATCGGAAATCACGCCGATTAAGGTCGATTTTGCTCATGCCGACAGGCCGCCAAGCCTCGTAGCGCGCATTGAGCCGCCGGATCGGGCCTTGATCAACCTCAGCGAAATGTCGGATGGCACCATGAAAAGCCGGATGTCGCCGCTTCATCCGGCCTACAAGGCCTTCGCTATTGCATCGATCTCCGCGTCGGTGGGAAAACGGCCGAGGGCCTTCTTCGAAAACTTCAGATCGCCGTCGACGGTGATCTCGAACACCCCGCCCCCTGACCGCTCATAGGCGATCTCGGCGCCGGACACCTCTGCGAACCTTGCTCCCACACGGAGAGCACGCGGCTCATAGTTTCAGACCACGCAGTATTTGATGACGATCTTCATGACATTCCCGGCGATTGGGATGACGAGCGGATTAATACGCCATCCGCGGTCCGGGTGTCGAGAGCACATGCGCGAAAGCGCAGCAGGGCATTCCCTGGCGTCGTGAAGGCCAATCCGGGGTGACCGGTGTTCAAGTACAGCACGCCGAATTTGTCGGCCATCAGCGGGGTTTGAGCTGCTATGCGGACCGCGCAATCAATCTGTCTGCCGCAAGACAGCCCGATAGTGCTGAAGAAGTCTTTGCTCGCCCTACTCAAGCACCGTGCGGCGCCGAGCGGGCCGCCCGTGAATCTCTTTGTCTTTTGGCAGCCGGGCGCCGTGGACGTGGTTGCGGCTTTGCCGCCCGCAAGCAGGCAAAGCGGCAACACGGGCAGGCGACGATCAGCAACCCTACCTGCGAATTTTGGATGCTGCGATCGGCAATCGGCGCACTGCACGATCTGCGAGCTACAAATTATTTTGCACAAAATGCAAAGAATCAACCGACAGGGGCCTGCTCCGGCACCGCTCCACTGCTTGCCGCTTCTTGGTGCACGCACCGCCATTGCGGCACAGTCAGCCCTGGCTTATCCTGCGCGGAAGCGGCCGATTTGAGCGGCCGAACCTGCTCGGCGCCCGCGGGCTTTCCCGGAGACGGCTTGCGGCGTGCCCTCACGGGACTAATGCAGATCTCCGAGGGAGGATCAATTATGCGGATGCGCAGTGCGCTGCTCGCAAGTGTTTGTGTGACTTTCATATTGACAGCCAACACTGCCCCCTCGCTCGCCGAAGGCGCTGCCGCGCTGGCCGGGCAGGTCACCTCGCAAGAGGAAGGCCCGATGGAAGGCGTGCTGGTAACCGCTAAGAAGGCTGGCTCGACCGTCGCCGTCACGGTCGTCACCAACAAGGAAGGCCGCTATGCCTTCCCGGCTTCGCGGCTGGAGCCCGGTCAATACGCAATCAAGATTCGCGCGGTCGGCTATGATCTCGATGGCAACGGCACGGCCAGCGTGATGAGCGATAAGACCGCCGACGTCGATCTCAAGCTCAAGAAAACCCGCAATCTGGCCTCCCAGCTCACCAACGCGGAATGGCTGCAGAGCATGCCGGGCACGCCGAAGCAAAAGGACGCCCTCCTCAACTGCGTGAGCTGCCACACCGTTGAACGCATCGTGAGGTCGAGCCACGATCCGAAGGAGTTCATGCAGGTCCAGGCACGGATGGCGACTTATGCCAACCAGAGCGTGCCGACGCGGCCGCAGAAACGGCGAGCAGAGCGCCTGCTTGAGGAGCGCGGCGACGCCCGCACCAGTGCCCAGGGGGAACGCGCCGAGTTCCTCGCCTCGATTAATCTGAGCGAAACCGAGACGTGGGCTTACGCACTCAAGACAATGCCTCGCCCGACCGGCGCCGCCACGCAGGTCGTCATCACGGAATATGATCTGCCGCGCAACTCGATCGAGCCGCATGACGTGATCGTCGGCAAGGACGGGATGGCCTATTATACCAATTTTGGCGAACAGAATCTCGGCAGGCTGGACCCCAAGATCGGGAAAGTGACGGAAATCGCGCTGCCCGAGCTTAAGAAGGGCTGGCCTCAGGGCTCGCTGGGGCTGCGCCCCGACCACGACGGCAATCTCTGGTTTGGCATGATGTATCAGGGCGCCATCGGCAAGCTCGACCTCGCCTCGCTGAAGGTCGAGACATTCAGCCTGCCGCCCGAGATGAACAAGGACATGGCGCAAGTCAACATGGTGCGGCCCGAGTCGGCCGCCGTCGATGGTAAAGTGTGGTCGCAGAACAACGGCTTTGCGGCCCTGCACCGTCTCGACCTCAAGACCGGAGTGATCGAGACCATCGCGCCGTTCGCGAATTCGAAGGTAGGCGAGAACCACAACATCTACGACATCATCCCGGACACCGACAACAACGTGTATTTCACGGACTTCGCCCAGCAACACCTCGGCAAGGTTGACGCCAAGACCGGCCAGACCACCCTGTTCGAGCTGCCCACCAAGGCGTCGGCGCCGCGCCGCGGCATGATGGACAAGCAGGGCCGCATCTGGTTCGGCCTCTATCGCGGCAACAAGATCGACATGTTCGACACCAAGACCGAGAAGTTCAAGGAATGGGAAATGCCGACCGCCTTCTCGTCGCCTTACGACGTGACGATCGACAAGAACGGTCAAGTGTGGACCGGATCGATGCTCAATGACCGGGTGTCCCGGCTCAACCCGGAAACCGGTACGTTCGTGGAATACCTGCTGCCGCGCGAGACCAACATCCGTCGCGTCTACGTCGACAATTCCACTACGCCGGTGACGTTCTGGGTCGGCAACAACCACCAGGGTTCGATCATCAAGGTGGAACCGCTGAATTAGTCGTCGGCCTTATACCCTCGCCCGCAGGCGGGGAGGGTATAAGGACTCGCCACGCCGTCGCATGACTGCGGGCTCATCAACAGGAATGAGTTTCCCAACGTCAGAATGCCCGTTTAGGGAGGTACCCGATGCGCACACGCTTACGCACCTTCACCGCTGCCGCGTTGGCGGCGTCTTGCTTTGCTGCCACTCATGCTGCCAATGCCCAGGCGCCTGCGGCCCTTGCCGGACAGGTCTCATCCGCCAAGGAAGGCGCCATGGAGGGCGTCGTGGTAAGCGCCAAGAAAGCAGGCTCGACAATCACGGTCTCGGTGGTCACTGACGCAAACGGCCGCTACAGCTTCCCGGCGGAGCGGCTTGGGCCCGGGCACTACACGCTCGCCGCCCGCGCGGCGGGCTATGACCTTGACGGCCCCAACGCCGCCGACGTGACCGCCGGTCAGGCGGCCACCGCCGACATCAAGCTCAAGCCCACTCAGAACCTTGCTGCGCAGCTCACCAATGCCGAATGGATGATGAGCATGCCGGGCACCGACGAGCAGAAGGCGATCCTGCTTAACTGCAACGGCTGCCATACCGTCGAGCGCATCGTGAGATCGGTTCACACCGCCGATGAATTCCTGCAGATCTTTCAGCGCATGGGCGGCTATTATCCCGGCAGCACGCCGCGCAAGCCGCAGCGGCTGGTGGGCGACGTCGTTCGTGAGGTCGGCCGTGGCGGTGACAATGCGAAGAAGAACGCCGAATACCTGGCCAGCATCAACCTCAGCCAACAGGAAACCTGGAGCTATCCTCTCAAGACCCTGCCGCGCCTCACCGGCAAGTCCACCCATGTCATCATCACTGAATACGACCTACCGAACCCGCTGATCCAGCCGCATGACGTGATGCTCGATCGCGAGGGCGCCGTCTGGTACTCGGATTTCGGTCAGATGTACCTCGGCAAGATGGACCCGAAGACCGGCAAGGTGACCCAATATTCCGTTCCGGAGACTAAGAAGGGCTACCCGGTCGGCACGCTCAATCTCGAATTCGACAAAGACGATAACCCTTGGATCGGCGTGATGTACCAGAGCGCCATCGCCAAGTTCGACAAGAAGACGGCGACCTTCAAGACCTGGTCGACGCCCAAGGAATGGGACACGGACGCCGGCCAGCTCGGGCATCTGGCGCTCGAAGGTACACCAGTCGATCACAATGTGTGGATCAAGAATTCCGACGGCGGAAACATCTATCGACTCAATCTCGATTCCGACCAGATGGAGAATCTCGGCGCGCCCAAGGATCCGCGCACCGGCCGGCGCATCGGCACCTACGGGCTGCATTCCGACGCCGAGAACAACGTGTATTTGCTCGACTTCGCGGCCGGCAATATTGTCAAGATCGACGCCAAGACCAAGGTGTCGACCGTCTACGTGACGCCGACCCCGAACTCGCGTCCGCGGCGCGGGCGCGTCGACGCCGATGGACGACTGTGGTTTGCGGAATACGCCGGCAACGCCATCGGCATGTTCGATCCGAAGACCGAAAAAATCTCGGAGTGGAAGGTACCGACGCCGTGGAGCGCGCCCTATGACGCGGAGGCCGGGCGCAACGGCGAGGCATGGACCGGTTCCATGCTGACCGATCGCGTAGCGCGCCTTGATATCAAGACCGGTCAGTACACGGAGTACCAGTTGCCGCATCCGACCAACATCCGGCGGGTCCATATCGATGATTCGAAGAGCCCGGGCACGCTCTGGGTCGGCAACAATCATGGCGCCTCCATCGTCAAAGTGGAACCGTTGGATTGAGGCTGGACGGGTTTGCGTTCGACGGGTGACAGGCGGTGCCTAGGAGGCCGCCACGCCCACCCGCCCGACGGAACCGTTAATACCGCGTCATCTCAGGAGCTTGTCCGTCGGGCCAGCCGACAGCAGGGGCGACCACAAGGTCGCCCTGCCGCATTGACTCTCGGTATCAACCTGCGCTGACATCGACTGCCCAATTTCTTTGGCAGCGAAAATGGAGCGGCTTCGCGGCTTTGTCACTGGCTGAGGCGGCGGGCTCCGGTTGTCGATCCCGGCACGCCAGCCGACGTTGCAGCAAGTGTGGTCACGGGCATCGGCGCAACCAGCCGACGCAGTCCCTCTTTCGGTGATGAGGTCAGCGCCCACCTGAACGGCCCGCAACGTAGCCTGAAACACCTTGCCGGCATCGGCTGAAGCTGTGGGCAGTCCGTCTGCCTGTCGCGGGGCGTCGCATTACCCTGCTCACAAGCTCCAGCCTGAGCGTCAGCCAGGTTGGAGTTGTTGACGACCGACATTCTCAAGGCTGTTCGCCTCGATCGCGGTGTTTCACCTGGCAAGACTCAAGCTATATAACCGGTCGGCCGGTCGAGCCGATGGACCGGCCTGGACTGAAGGCCCCTCCCCGCCCTCCGCCGCAAGCGGGCCGGGCAACGCGTATGGGGCCTACTCTCTTCTCCTCCAATCGAAATCGGCTGTTGGCGATTTCGATCCCCTTTATCAAATGGCCGAAACCTGCGTATAGGCGGTTCGGCTGGGAAGGGTCGGGGGGGTGCGGTGAGGGCATAGTCTTGCTCCATTCCTCCACCCACCCCTCGTCACAAGCGGAGGGAGCACAAGGTACCGAGACGCGGATGGCCAAGCGTTCGCCTGCATTAGACCGGATCGACGTCAAGATATTAGCCGATCTGCAACGCAACGGCCGATCGACGATGCAGGACCTTGCCGCAAAGGTCGGGCTGTCTCCTCGCGCGAGCCTGGAGCGGGTCCGGCGCCTGGAGGCAGCCGGCATCATTACCGGCTATCGGGCTGTCATTGACGTTGCGCACCTGTCACGGCCAGTAAACATCTTTGCGGAGATCGTCCTGGCGAAACACGCGCAGCGTGTCCACGTGGAGCGCCGGCTGGCAGCAATGCAGGAGGTCGTTGAGTGCTGGGAGGTCACCGGGGCGACCGATTACCTGGCGCGGTTCATGTGCGCTGACCTTGCCGCTTACGAGGCCTTGACCACGCGGCTGATCGACGACCCGAGCCTTGGGATCTCCCGGATCGTCAGCCATGTCGCGCTGCGCTCGGTCCGCCGCTTCGTCGGTTATCCCGAATCGCTGTTGTCCGAGCGGACGCGGTGATTTCTCGCCCGCCTCGCAAGCGGCGTCGTGTGCGGCCGTTTTCGCCGCAATCGGGCGACCCGACGGCAGAATCCGCTGCGTGACGCGTCAGCTTCCGCCGCTCCGGTCGCGGCAAATACCTAAATTAATCCTGGGACGTAGCCCGGATGGAGCACAACACCAAGCAATCGGCTTGGCCGCGGATTTGCCGGGCCTGTGGATCGGGCCGGGCCGAAGTGCGGACGGCTCAATGCGGGCTACGTTCTCAAGGAACCAACGTGAACCGGAGTCACGACCATGACTGCAATGGAACTCGAGACCCGGCACAGCGCCCGCAATTACGAACCGCTTCCTGTCGTGCTCGCGCGCGGTCAGGGCGCTCACCTGTGGGACACCGCCGGTCGCCGCTACATCGACATGATGAGCGCCTATTCGGCCGCAAGCCACGGCCATTCCCACCCGCGCCTTCTGGCGGCCCTCAAAGCGCAGGCCGGTCGGCTCGCGGTGCCGTCGCGCGCCTACTACAACGATCGCCTCGGGCCGTTTCTGGCCGAACTGACCCGGTTGACCGGGCTCGATGCGGCATTGCCCATGAATACGGGAGCCGAGGCCGTTGAGACGGCCATAAAAGCCGCGCGGCGATGGGGCTATCGCGTCAAGGGCGTACCCCGCGACCGCGCCGAGATCATCGTCGCGGACGGCAACTTCCATGGCCGTACCACGACCATCATTTCGTTTTCTTCGGAGCCGGAATACCGCGAGGGCTTCGGACCGTTTACGCCAGGTTTTCGGAGAGTTCCATTCGGCGACCTTGCGGCCCTGCAGCAGGCGATAAAGCCGGAGACGGTCGCAGTGCTCGTCGAGCCCATCCAGGGCGAGGCCGGCATCATCGTTCCGCCGGCCGGCTGGCTGAGCGGCCTGCGTCTGCTTTGCGACGCCCACCGCGTGCTGATGATTCTCGACGAGGTTCAGTCGGGGCTTGGTCGCACCGGAGCCTGGTTCGCCTTTCAGCACGAACATGTGCGGCCGGACGGTGTGGTGCTTGGCAAAGCTCTCGGCGGCGGCCTGCTGCCGGTTTCGGCCTTCGTGGCCCGACGTGAGGTCATGGACGTATTCACGCCCGGATCGCACGGCTCGACGTTCGGCGGTAATGCGCTCGCCGCCGCCGTCGGCCTCGAAGCGCTTGCGGTCATCGCCGATGAAGGGCTGGTGGAGCGCAGCCGCGTGCTGGGCGACCACATGTTGGCCCGGCTTCGCGCAATCAGGAGCCCCGTGCTGAAGGAAGTCCGTGGTCGCGGTTTGTGGGTGGGCGCCGAGATCAATCCGCATTTCGCGACTGCGCGGCGGGCCTGTGAGGCTTTGCTCGCGATGGGCGTGCTGTCCAAGGAAACCCATCAGACGGTGGTTCGTCTGGCGCCGCCCCTCGTGATCGACCAGGCGGACCTGGATTTGGCCCTCGATCACTTTGCCGAGGTCATGGTGGATCTCGAACGGAAACGGCCGCCAATGGCGGCTGCCTGATGCGCCCAACAAGGAGAGCACGGAGACCACGACAATGACCGCGCGCTTTCTGATGTGTCGGCCCGATCACTTTGCTGTCGACTACGCCATCAATCCGTGGATGAACCCGGAGAGCTGGGCGCGCGAGAGCAAGATCCTGGTCAATGCCTCGGGGCGTGAGTGGGCGGCACTTTACCGTACGCTCACCGGCATCGGTGCGGCGATCGAGTTGGTGCCGCCGGCGCCGCGTCTGCCCGATTTGGTGTTCACGGCCAATGCTGCGGTGGTGCTCGATCGCAAAGCGGTGCTGGCGCGCTTCCGACATCCGGAGCGCCGCCGCGAGGAGGAGCCCTTCGCTAGCGGATTTCGGACCCTCCAAGGGCGCGGTCTCATCGACATGGTTACCAAGCTCCCGGGCGACCTGGTGCTCGAAGGCGCCGGCGATTGCGTTTGGGATCGCACGCGCAACGTGTTCTGGATGGGATACGGCCCTCGCTCGGATCGCGATGCCGCTTCCCCGATCAAAGACGTTTTCGGGGTCGATGTTGTCTCGTTGGAGCTGGCCGACCCTCGATTCTACCACCTTGATACCGCCCTGTGCCCGCTGTCGCGTGGCGAGATCATGTTTGTGCCCGCCGCTTTCACGCCGGAGGGGCTCGCCCAGATTCGCGCGCGCGTCGCCCCAGCGGATCTGATCGAGGTTCCGATGGAGGACGCATGCCACCTCGCCGCCAACGCGGTCTGCGTGGACGGGACGGTCGTTACGTCTTATTGCGGCGGGCGTCTGCACCGTCGGCTTGCCGAGCGCGGATACCAGATCAAGGTGACGCCGCTGCCCTCATTCCTTCGCAGTGGCGGCGCCGCATTCTGCCTGACCTTGCGGCTGGACCGACAATCGCAGGTCGGCGCTGTTGGCGATAATGCCGCTGTGGCGTAGGGCCTGGTCCGGCAGCGCGCTATGGTCGGCCCGGGCTTGTCCCGGGCGACGGTGACCGTTGGCGGCCGCGGACGCAGGCTGGGACAGGAATGCCGGCGGTTCAATCGTCGGGAACGACTGCGGCGGACTCTGCCAGCGATACATTGTCCGACAACCGCGGACTGGCGGGCGGCAGCCGCCCGGGTCTTCCGCCTTCCCATTGAGGAAAGAATGTCATCCAGACTTCGCGCCTCCGTTGCGGAATTCGGCTATTATTCGGCGTGATTCGGCATCGCTCACCGCCCAGCCGTTCTCTGCTGGCGCACTCGGCGCGTCGGTCAATGCAAGTTTTGCGCTGTCTGACTTTGCCGGAGGTTCCACCATTGACTTTCCGCTTCTCACGCCTATCTTCGGGCTACGGCTGGTTCAAACCTATTAGCCGCCCATTCGCACAAAATTCATTTGTTCGAACTCCGGCGCGGTCGTGGGCACGGGGATTGTGAGGGTTTTGAGGCTTCATGTCATTTTCTGATCTTGGCCTGTCCGAGAAAGTTCTCGCAGCGGTAGCTTGCGCAGGATATGCCAAGCCAACTCCCATCCAGGGACAAGCGATCCCACACGTTCTTGCCGGGCGCGATGTGCTCGGCATAGCCCAGACGGGCACCGGAAAAACGGCCGCCTTCGTGCTGCCAATGCTGACCAGGCTCGAGAGCGGGCGCGCCCGCGCACGAATGCCGCGTACGCTTATTCTCGAGCCGACCCGCGAGCTTGCGGCCCAGGTCGAGGAGAGCTTTGAAAAATACGGGGTCAACCATAAGCTCAACGTTGCGCTGCTGATCGGCGGGGTTTCGTTCGACGATCAGGACAGCAAGCTGGTGCGCGGGGTCGATGTCCTGATCGCAACGCCCGGCCGCTTGCTTGATCATTTTGAGCGCGGCCGGCTTCTGATGTCGGGCGTCGAGCTTCTCGTCATCGACGAAGCCGATCGCATGCTGGATATGGGCTTCATCCCCGACATCGAACGCATCTGCAAGCTTGTTCCGTTTACCCGCCAGACATTGTTCTTCACCGCCACCATGCCGGCTGAGATCCGGCGAATCACCGAGCAGTTTCTTCACAATCCGGTCCGCGCCGAGGTTTCGCGTCCGGCCAGCACCGTCGCTTCCACCACGCAGAGTCTGGTGAGAACGGGCCGCGAACCCCACGAGAAGCGGGAGACGCTGCGCCGGCTGATTCGCGAAGCCGCCGGCCTCAAGAACGCAATCGTTTTCTGCAACCGCAAGCGCGAAGTGGCGATCCTGCACCGCTCGCTCGTTCGCCACGGATTTTCCGCCGTGGCGCTGCACGGCGACATGGACCAGCAGGCTCGCATGGCCGCGCTGGAGCAGTTTCGCAAGAACGAAGTGACCTTGCTTGTAGCCTCAGACGTCGCGGCGCGGGGCCTCGATATTCCAGATGTCAGTCATGTCTTCAATTTCGATGTCCCGCATCACCCGGACGACTACGTCCATCGCATCGGCCGTACGGGTCGCGCCGGACGAAGCGGCGCGGCGATCACGATCGTAGCGCCGGGCGATCAGAGAGCCGTCGCTGCGATAGAAAAGCTCATCGGCCAGTCCATAAGTTGGGCGGGCACTCCTGCGCTCGAACAGGAGGAAGCGCCTGCCAGTCGCCGGCGCCATAATGGGCATGCCGCCCCCTCGCGCCGTGGCCACAAGGGAGCCTCCTCCCCCGGGCGTGACGAGAAGGTTGCTGCGATCGGCGACATGCGGACCACCCTGCGTTCACCGTCGCTGCCTAAGGGGCCTTCGCGGCCGCGCAGCGATGCGCCGGATTTGCGCCATTTCCCTGCCTTCCTCCTGCGTCCGGTTCGCGTCAAGGCGTAGCCTTGTCACGAGGCGGGCGCCTCAGCGAATTTTCGCGGAAATTGAACGCGAGCACGGGCAGTTGTCGAGCGAGTAGCAGCCTCCATGGAAAGTCCGAGAACCTTGGCAAGTATTACCGCCAGTATTAGGATGTCAGGCTCGAAGTGATCATCACCATTGCGGTTTAGTGCGTTATCATTACCATCTTTTTGCTTTTTGTTAGGGGCGCCGACTTGTGGGGCGCCCCTGTAACGACGTGTTACTGCAGCGGGTCCTGCGGGACCTCGGCATCTATTAGAGCCCCCGTGTTATCCCTGCTGGCGGGATCCGGGCCTCGTCCCTCCGCAAACGCAACATCTTCCGCGCGCCGTCCGTGCAGCAGCCCGGGAAGACCAAAGTTGCCTTCGAGGCAGCGCGGCTCGGTGTACAGCCTGTTCTCCTCGTCGCTCTGTTTCGCGAACTCCTGCTTGACGGTCCACGGCCGCGTCCACACGGTGGGATCTTCGATCGTGACCTCATAAGCGAGGGTCCTCGGCCCGGTGCGCGTCCAGCGCTCGATGAGGTGCAAGTTCTCCCGTGAGCCCTGGTAATCAGTCTTCTGACTGAAGTTGGTGACATCGATGACGAGGGTGTTGCCCTCCCAATGACCGCGCGAATCGCCAAACCACTGACGGATATTGGCCGGCAAGTGGGGGCTCCCGTCCATGACGATGTTGCGCTGCCAGCCTTGCCCCTGGCCCACGTCGTAGAACATCGAGATGCCGCCCGGGGTCTGCACGATTCGCCGGAAGCTGCCGGTTGCGCCTCCAAATTCCGGGAGCCCGCCGGTCAGGCAGCGCACCGCTAAGGAACTGTCTTCCGGACCATCGTCGCGATTCAAGCGCCCGGTGTTGTAGCGAGGAGGAGCTTCCGCGCGGCGCGGCGAGGTCGTCGGTTGGTATTTTCCGCCCCCGCAGCCCGGTAACATCTTCTTGCACGTATCGGTCGACTGCAACAGCGCGAGACGAAACTCCCGCTCGGTGGCCGCCGTCTTCTGAGCCTGCGGCGTCAGAGGTGGAATCCGGCCATTGGACGGATCGACGATTTTCGAGGTACGCGGCCCGGTATGCTTGGTGGAAAAGAACGTCGCAGCATTATAAGCGCCGTTGATGTCGCGCTCCGTCGCAAAGCGGCCGAGCACCTCCGATCGCGCGTTGTCCAATTCAGCGCGTTGCGATTCAGTGAAGAATTCCTGGCTGGCGTACTTGGCCGGGCGCTGCAAGGGCGTATCGAATTCGTCAGTCCAGATCCCCTGCAGGTCCGGTTCGCCCCACGGCGTTTTCAGTTGCGGCGGAGCCTGGGCCGAACTCCCTGTGACGGACACCGAAATGAGGGCGCCGATAGTGGTCGCGGCAATGGCGGCCGTTATCGTCGCGCCTGAAAAGCGGTCGAGCATGATGGGTCTCCTTTTCTCCGTGCATTGTGTTAAGATACCCTATCCTGTTCAAGGTTTCGACGGAGCAAAGGACGTGCAGCTGATCTGGCCATGGCAGGACAGGGCTCGCCGGTTTTCCTGGCTTAAAGCGACCACGTTCGCGCTCATGCTATGGCCGGCGATCCGCACCGCCTACCTCCTTGGCATCGGAGACTACGGGACCGCCTTGCCGATCGCCCTCGGCGGCCTGACCTACTGGTCTGGCGTGTGGGCGACAGTCATCCTGCTGATGGCGTTGGCCGTGACGCCCGCCGCGGCGATCTTGCGCTGGCCGGCTCTGATCGATGTGCGGCGGATGATCGGCGTGACGGCGCTCGTCTATACGATCGCCCACATGGTCATCTATTTCGCTCTCCGGCGCTTCGATTTTGCGTTCATCGCCAACGACATGGCGACGCGGCTCACGTTGATCGCGGCAACCCTTTCGACCATCGGCCTGGTCGTCCTCGGCGCAACCTCCGTTGATGCCGCGATCCGGTATATGGGAGCCAAAAACTGGCAGCGGCTGCACACCGCGAACTACCTGATCAGTGCCCTCGCAATCCTTCACGTCGTGCTGGCGCGCGGCACTTACAGCGAGCAGTACATGCTGACCGCATTGTTCTTCTGGCTGATGGCCTGGAGGGTGCTCGCCCGCTACAGGCTCGGCGCCAATGCCAAGGTGCTGGCTTTGCTCGCGCTGGCATCATGTCTTGTCGCGGCCTGCCTCGAAGCGGGTTTCCTTTGGGCCCGCCGTGGCTTCGATGTGGTGGGGACGCTAGGCGTTAATTTCAACCTGGGCATCTTGGACTTCGGCTACCCGCCGGCTTGGCAGGTCCTCGCGTTCGGACTCCTGGCTGCACTCGCAGCTGCCGGCCGCCAAGCTCTGCGCCTGAAGGCGGCCAGCGTTGAGGCACGGCAGGCCGGATAGGAGCATCGTTCCGGACTTTGATCATATTGGATCAATGTCTGCGCCATCGCCGGGTTTGTCCCGGCAAAGATACTTCCCGGCGCGCCCTTTCCTCTCGTCTTGCCGTGTGAACGCAGGGGCCATTTCCCTTGGGGGAACGTTCGTTCAAACGTTCAAAGCCGCGACCCAGGAACGCCGCCGCGGTGGCCGGCATTAGCTTGCCGCGTGAGTTAGCAGCACCCCTCACGCGGCCCTGGCCCTTTGGTTCTCTGTCTCTTCCCAAAGGGCTGGGGCTCCAGGACACAATTGGCGAACCGGACGCCGCCGGGCGGGGTCGCCTGTGCATTGCTCCGAAGGCCCGCCGGGCGAGCGCGGCTGACGCCCCTAGCGCCTGGCCGCCAACCGGCTAGACCGACTCGGGCGGCATCGAGCGGCGCATGGCCACAAACCCCGGCAGCAGTTCGATGCGCCTGAGCCAAGCGCGCACATGGCCATAGGGATCGAGAGACACGCCTCCCTCCGGGGCATGCGCCGTATAAGAGTAGATCGCAACATCCGCAATGGTGGGCGTGTCGCCGACCAGGTACCGCCGGCCGGCCAAATAGCCGTCAACGACATCAAAAAGCTGCCGGCTGATTGCCTGGGCGCACGCGATATCGAGCTTGGCGCCGAATAGGACAACACGACGTGCCGAGGACGGCCCATAGGCCAGTTGGCCGGCGGCCACCGAGAGCCACTGTTGCACCCGGGCTAACCCGACAGCATCGCGCGGCAACCAGCGCGCCGTGAGATCATAGCGCGTCGCGAGATAGACCAGAATGGCATTGCTGTCCGCGATCGCGATGTCGCCGTCCTCAATGACGGGAACCTGACCGAACGGATTGTTCTTGCCAACGAAATCCGGCGCCTTGTGGGCGCCCCGCACCATATTGACGTCGATCAGCTCGTAGGGAAGCCCGAGAAGCGACAGCAGCAACTCGACGCGGTGCGCGTGCCCGGACAAAGCGTGGCGATAGAGGCGAATGGGTTTAGCAGGAGTCGTCACGACGGTCCTCCGGGAAGATGGCGGCTCAGGGCGACCCGATGACTGCCCTTGATTGCCGCTGAGTGGAACCGGTTATCCGGCCCCTGGCATGATGGCCCCCACTGAAAGGCAAAGCCTGTAATCGGCAGCATCGATCAAATTCCCTGACAATTGTCACCCCTTTGCGTATTCCTGTCCGTCCCTGACCGAGTATCGATTGTCGCCAGCAGATCGTCCGCAGTGCTTGGTAACTGAATATTGCGGTCCTGGCGTGGGGAGGAACGCGTGCCATACGATCAAATTATGGAACATCGTGATGCGTCCCGACTGGCGTTTGATGAGCGTCGAATACGCGGCGTCGGCGGCAGGTGCATTGGTGGTTGCGTCCTGATAGAGAACGGAATCCGAATACGCAAACGAATGCGCAGGATTGAAACCAGTTCCAGAAAAATGCAAAAGGAAAACGGTGTGTTGCAAATGCAGGAGTCGCCTCGTCTCTAAACCCAAAAATCCGGGGAGAAAATCGAGCCTGCTGAACTGATTCGGGGCTCTGAATGGGCGAAGGCGATTTGCAGAACGGACGAGAGCGCCTCCAGATGATGGCCTCGCCTCCTCGAAACCCAGCAGCCGAAACGGCCGTAGTCGACCGCCTCGAAACAGCATAGTCTTTGGGCGCGGCCCAGGAGATGGCTCCCGGGTGCGCCACTTCGGAAGGTGTCACTGCCGAGCGTCGCGCACCTGGGTGGGTAGCGATGAATGTCGCATGAGACGAACTGGCAAACGCCTCCATAGGAGGGCAGGCATGAAGTGCGCAGGCGTTATCATTGGGTTAGCTTTTGCTCTCGGGACCCGCGTCGAGGGAGCAGAAATTAAGGTCGTCTCCACCGGCGGAGCGAGGGCCGTGATGACGAGCATCGTGCCTGAATTCGAACGCAAGTCGGGGCACAAGGTTCGCATCGACTTCGGGACGCCCGGAAACATGCGGGACAGACTGCTGCAGGGAGAAGCCGCTGATGTTGCGGTTGCGATTGCAGCAATCCTGCCTGACCTAGAAAAGGCCGGCAAGATCGCAGCCGGCACGCGCACGGAGTTTGCGGCCAGTTACGTCGGAGTTGTAGTGCGTGCAGGCGCGCCAAAGCTCGAACTGAGCACACCTGACGGCCTGAAGCGAGCGATTCTCGCGGCCAAGACGGTCGCACTGTCCGATCCAAAAGCGGGCACCCAGCTTGGAGCCACATTTATCGGCGCCGCGGATCGCCTCGGCTTCGGTGCAGATCTACGATCCCGCACGAAACTCATTCCCGGCCCCGGATCAGACGTGGCCGAAGCCGTGGCGAGAGGAGAGGCGGACCTCGGTGTCACCTTGATAAGTGAAATACTGCCGGTGGCCGGCGCTGCGCTAGGCGGTGAATTGCCGTCAGGCATCATGCCACCCACTGTCATCCATGCTTTTTTAGTATCGGGGGCAAAGGATGCCGAAACAGCGAGGGTCTTTCTCGATTTTCTGCGCTCCGCCGACGCCAGCGGAATAATCGAGGCCAAGGGAATGAAGCCGGGGCCGCGATAGCTGCAGCCTAAAGTTTTTGTCCCAGCCTCTAGGCAGCGGTTTACCAGACCCCGCTAGCAAGAGGAGACGTT
This sequence comes from Xanthobacteraceae bacterium, assembly GCA_030037185.1. The sequence goes on from JASHRR010000893.1 coordinate 17,304, forward strand.
GCAATCAGGTTCAAGACTCACCCTGGGGTGCTCCTTAAGCTCCAGGCTCTGAAAGGCAAGGCAGCAGACAAGCTCGGGATAGAGGGTCTTGCGCAAACGCCGTCACCGGCGATGCGGGACCGAGGGTGGGGATGGCAAGAGGCGAGATGGGGCGCGGTTTGCGTCAGTACTGGTTCAGTTGGCACCCAGGCTTTCCCGCAACCTCATGACTTGCGGCCGGAGTCTTTCGCAACCGAGCTCATGCTCGAAGCGGATCACTTGGTCAGGTACTTGACTGGCGCGAAGGCGCGTCAGTCTCTCCTGGTCACGCTTGCAGATTTGTTCTTGCGGCACCGGGGAGGGCGTGACCTGCGGCCCTGCGTCAGCGGCCGGACCCAACTCGCGGGCCTGCGCTGGCTGACGGGCCTTGTCGCCGTCGCGTTCCCACTCAGGAGAAACGCTTTCCAGCAATCTGAGAAGTTGGGGTCGCAGTCTCTCGCAGCCAAGCTCGCGTGCGAAGCGAACCACCTCGTCGCGCACTTGGGTGGCACGCAAGCGGACGAGCTTCTCTTGATCGCGCTTGCAGGCCTGCTCTTGCGTCATCGACGCCGGGCGAAGGTTCGTCGGTGGCGCAACCGGCGGCACGAGGGTCGGCTGTTGTTTCTGCCGCTCGGCTTCAACCTCAGCCTTCGACGCCGGGCCTTGTTCGCGGCCCTGCGCGGCCAACTCGCGGGCGAGCCGCTCCCGCTCAAGGATCGTCAAGCGATATTGGGCGTCGGACGCGCGGGAGGATGAAGGGAATCGATCGATGAAATCGCGGAATGCCGCCAGATCTGCGGTGTCCTTGATGCGCTCCCAAACGGGCCTGTCGTTTTGGTTGAGATAATATTCATCGGTTAGCGAGATGACTAATTCGGGACGCTGCCGGCCGTTGGTCTGCTGAATCACGTCGGCGGCGACACGCCGGAACATCGTCCCGATTTCGACACCTGCCTCCCGCATCCGCTTGAGCAGCGCGGCCGTAAACGGGCTGTTCCGGCCGCTGCCGTCGGCCGCGACCTGATCGGCCGCGGTCGCGTAGATCACCACCGCCCCCTGCGCCTTGTCGATTCGGGCGAGACCCCGGACCTGCTCGGCATTGCGAGCGAGGCTCGTCGTTCTTCGTGACAGCCCGTCCACCACGGGGTTGTTGCGGCAAGCATCCAGGATCATGATCTTGACCCCAGCGGCGTGGTCTAGGCCGGCGCGAACATCGTCAAGCGAGACCGTCTGGTAGCGCACGCTGATTTCATCTTCCAGCTCCGCGTCCGTCGGCATCAAGTAGTTTTGCCCCTGATACTGAAGGGCGTGGCCGGCGTAGTAGAAGAGGGCCGCATCCGCATTAATCGCCGCGCGTGCGAACCCGGTCATGGCGAGATCGAAATCCCGCTTGCTGGCGTCGAGTGTGAGGATCACCTCAAATCCCAAGCTGCGCAGAGTTGCCGCCACGTCCTCGGCATCCCTTCTGGGATTGAAGAGAACGAGGTTGGAACTCTTGTATTGGGAGTTGCCGACGACGAGCGCTACGCGTCGCTCTGCCGACGCCGCACTGACCGAAAGCACCATCACAACGACACCGCACAGGGCGGCGACCCATGATGAAATGGACTTGTTCACATCCGACTCCGGATTTCGATCCCTTCTAGGCCTATTATATCGCTCTGCCAGGTTCGCGCCATTACAGAATGTTCACCAGGACGCCCCATCAGTGATCAACGGCCCGGCGGAGCGGCGGCCGGCGTCCCGTCGCAGTCACCGTAACCCTGATCTGCTTGGAATAGACCGGGGGTTCATGGGGAACGTGATTCTCGTCACCAAGGAGAAGCTGGAGCGTATGCTGTCCGAGGGGAAGCGTGATCTGTGCTTCGGTTTGTCCCGCACCAAAATGCAGGTGATTAAAATCATTGGGAATGGGTTCATCCAGCGGCGGAAGCGGGGCGTCTATGATGAGATGATGGTGGCCGGTATTGGCTTTCTCAACACCGGCCGGTGCTACTCCCATGTTGATGAGGCCAAAGCGTATGGTCGGCCGACGCGTCACGTAGGCTCCATCGTTTGGGTAGATGAAATAAACCTTGGCATTAGGGGCGGAGGGATGTCGAAGCGACGCTTCGGGTACCGAGGCAGTGTCGACAACCCTGACCCGGATGCGCTCGGACATTACCGGCGGCGAATGCGGGATGTGTCCGCTGTCTCCCAATAGAAGCTGGAGGGTGTGCTCCCCAGGGGCCAGGTTCACTTCGGCCTCAGTCTGGCCGGCGCCAAAATGCAGGTGATTGAAGTCGCTAGGGATCGGCTGATCCAACGGCGGCAGGTCGGAATCGATGATCAGATGGTGGTGTCCGGTATTCTGCCGATCGGTTCCCGCCGGCGCCACTCCCATACCGCGAAGCCCAAAACGAATGGTCGGCTTGGCTGGCAGCGTGTCACCATCCTTAAGCTCGATGAAATAAACAGCGGCCCCCGGAGGTGACGGTGTTGGTCCGCCAGTTGCGGCCTGACCGTAGGCGGCTCCCAAAGCGCCAGCCTCGACCAAGAATGCAAGCGCGGCAGACATCAATGTGGTTGATGCGAGTGTCGTTGAGGACAAGCTGAATCCCTCCGCCAGAGAAAGATGGCCAGCTCGGTATCATAGCGCGTCGAAATGTGAAACGGGCTTACCTAA